>JALVYZ010000001.1 GCA_027037705.1 bacterium
ACACTACCACTAACAGATTTACTATATTGCATCTTCATCTTGCTCGCCAGTTCTTATTCTATAAGCATGTTCAATATTTGAAACAAAAATTTTACCATCACCAATTTTGCCAGTTCTTGCTGAATTTATAATTGTTTCAACTATTTTATCTACTTCTTCCTCATTTACTACAATTTCTAATTTTATTTTTGGTAAAAAATCAACAATATATTCAGCTCCTCTATATAACTCTGTATGACCTTTTTGTCTACCACAACCTTTTACCTCTGTTATTGTAATACCATATGTCCCTAATGCTTGAAGGGATTCTTTTACATCATCTAATTTAAAAGGTTTGATTATTGCCTCTATCTTTTTTAGTCCCATTGCTCTCTCCTTTTTTAATTAATTATATTCTTGGTGATAATGAAATTGTGAATATAACACTTATTCCTTAAAAATTTGGTATTGAATTATATCAATTATCATGCCATAATAAAAAGATAATTTTTATTTGCTTAATAAAAAAGCTAAAAATATATATTTCTTTGAAATATTTTTAAATTAAAAATATATTAAAAACTATGTAAGACCTTATTACTAATTAATACTTAATTAATTTGATACATTTTTGTATTTTAAATTTTTCACAAACTATACATTTTTGTATCAAAAATCAAATTCATTAAATTATAATTACAAAACAAAAGGTTACATGATACAATTTTGTATTTACTTTCTAAATACAATTTCTGGTAGATATTTTACAATCATAGGGAAAAATGCAACAACTCCAATAGTTATTAATTGAATTATAACATATGGGATAATTCCTTTATATAAATGTTTTGTTGTAACCTCTGGAGGAGCAACACCTTTCAAATAGAATAATGAAAAACCAAATGGTGGTGTTAAAAATGATGTTTGCAAATTTAAAGCAATTAAAACAGCAAGCCATAGTGGGTCAACATGATAATGTTCTATCATTATTGGAGCTAATACTGGAATATGAATAAATGTAATTTCAATAAAATCAAGGAAAAATCCTGCAATAAATATAATTCCCATAACAATAATTAAGATTCCCCATTTCCCAAAAGGTAATGAAGTAATTAACCCTCTAATGAAGGTATCCCCATTCATCCCTCTAAAAACAAGACCAAATGAAGTTGCTCCAAGTAATATTATAAAAACCATGGCAGTTAAAAATGTAGTTGAACGCATAACACCATGTAATGTTTTATAGTTAAATTTCCCATAGCAGATAGTTAATATTGTTGCACCAAGAGCTCCAACTCCTGCAGCCTCTGTTGGGGAAGCAATTCCTGCAAATATTGAACCTAATACAGCAATAATTAAGAAGAATGGAGGAATTAAAACTTTAAAAACCCTTGCCACTGCTTTTTTACCTGTAAATTCTTTCAATTCTTCATCAGGCATAGGAGGAACTGATTCAGGCCTAATAACTGCAATAATTAAAATCCATATTATATAAAAAATAACAAGTAGTAATCCTGGAAACACTGCTCCAAGAAAAATATCACCAATTGGCACATTCATAATGGTTCCTAATAATAC
>JALVYZ010000002.1 GCA_027037705.1 bacterium
AAACAGATATTACAGCAATTACCATTGCGCCACCTATACCAGGTATTACCCATAATGGATAATCCATGATGCACCTCCTTTAAAAATTTTATTAATTACTGGATGAATTCCAAATCTTGTTAAAACAAAATCGTATTTAACAGGATCATTATTTGAGATTAATTTAAAATTTCTTGTAATCTCAATTGCTGCTTTTAAATCTGGGGTATTTCTTTTTAAAAAATTCATTTCTTTTGCAATTTTAAACATATGAGTGTCCAATGGAATAATTAAATCTTTTTTATCTATTTTTTTCCATACTCCTAAATCCACATCGTCTTTTCTAACCATCCATCTTAAAAACAAAAAAAATCTCTTACACGCACTCCCTTTTGAAGGAGAAGGTATTAATGTTTTAATATTATTTGATGAAAGTTCTCTCATTTTATTTAAGAAGAAATAAGTTGCATTTAAAATTGATTTTTTTTTAATATATTCTCTCATAAACATTTTGTAAAGAGATGAATACCTTTCATAGACTCGTTTTAAAGCAATAAAGAAGCTTGATATCTCTTTATCATCTGCAAATCTGTATTTCATCCCTTTAAAAGTCTTCAGAATCTCTTTTTCAGAAGAATTTTTTATAAAGTCATAAGGTGGTGATATTATATAAAAAATTTTATCAAGGAAATTGATAATATTTTTAACATTTCCAAATGCAAATGAAGATGAAACTATTCCAGCAAGTTCAATATTTTCTGAACTTGTGTAGTGATATAAAAATTGTAAAGGATCAGGAGAGACATAATCTCTCCTGTTGTATTGTTCATAAAGCTCATTAAGAGCTTTTGATAGCTCTACCAAGTTCTTTTCCTGCATTGTAGCACATTAAAAGATCTTCTTTTGTTGGTACAAATTTTACCTTTATTTCATCTTTTATTAAATCAACTTTCATTTCTTTTAGGATATTTTGAACTTGAGTTGCACCTTCCCCACTCCAACCATAAGAACCGAAAGCAAATCCTTTTAAATTTTGAGGCTTTAATCCTTTCACATATGACAATATATCAGCAACCGCTGGAAACATATTGTTGTTAATAGTAGGAGCACCAACACAGACTCCACCTGCACATAACAATTCTGTTATAACATCACTTCTATGTGTCCCATTATGTGGTAGTAGTTTTACATCAATATTTTCTGAAGCAATTCCTTCTCCAATAGCTCTTGCCATTAATTCAGTGCTCCCCCACATGGTAGCATAATAAATCACAGCTTTTTCTTCAGGTTCTTGTTTAGCCCATTTTTCATTTAAAGCTATATACTTATCTATTTCTTTTCTCCACACTGGACCATGATCTGGAGCAAGTATGTCAATTTCAATTCCAAGTTTTTTTATATTATCAAGTAGTTTTAAAAAGATTTTGGAATATGGGAGTAAAATATTTGCATAATATTTTTTAGCTTCATATTCTAAAATATCCCATTCAATTTCGTCAGCAAAAAGTTGAGATGAACATAAATGCATTCCAAATCCATCTTGAGAAAATAAAATTTTCTTTTCTGGCAT
>JALVYZ010000003.1 GCA_027037705.1 bacterium
TCCACTACCATGAGATAGTAAAATTTTTTCATTCATAATCAACATCCATTTCTACTAATTTTAATTCATCCATGCCACCAGATAAAAATATATCATCACTTCCACAAACAGGGCATTTAGAAAAATCATCTTCAATGACACTTTCTTTACTGCAACTGTTGCAGGTAATCTTTGGAGGAATTTTTTGAAATATTAATTTACAATCTTTTAAAAAATCTTCAACGGACAGAGCTTCAAAAGCAAATTTTAAACTTTCTTCATTAACACAACTTAATTCCCCAAAAGATAAGGTCATAGAATTAACCTTATTAAATTTATACTTTTCCTGATAAGATTTAACAATATCAATAATTGAACCTACAAGAGTTAACTCATGCATTTAAATTAATATCCCAGCTTTGCAGTATTTTTAAAATTTCGTCAATTAATAAATTAAATTTTTCTTTTATCATATCTGACAATTCAATTGACGGTTCAATTTTATAAGGTTGCAAACCAATTAAAACAATCTCCTCTGGTAAAATTCCCATTAGCCCGGCACTAAATAGTAAATCACTTATTCCTATTTCATGAGGACTGAATTTTATATTTAAATAACTTTTTAATTCATCACCTTTTAAAACAATTAATTCACCTGGCTTTTTATTTAAATTAACTGCATCAATAAATATAATATGAGTTTTATCTTCTAAAAATGGCAATAAGTCAAGTCCTCTTGTCCCACCATCTACAATTTCAACATCTTCTGGAAATTGGAATTCCCTTAATTTTTGAATAGTATGGACTCCAAGTCCATCATCAGCCATCAATAAATTTCCAATTCCCAATATTAATATTTTTTTCATTTTAACATAAAAAAGCGTTGAGTCTACAAACTCAACGCTTTTATAAACCTTCCTCCTTCAACCTTTTATCTACATAACCTTTACAGTTACTATTTCATCCCCATTCCCGTTATATACATGTACTGCACAAGCTAAACATGGATCAAAAGAGTGAATGGTTCTTAAAATTTCAAGTGGTTTTTTAGGGTTTGCAATTGGTGTCCCAATTAATGATGCTTCATATGGTCCCATTTGACCCTTAGCATCTCTTGGACCAGCATTCCATGTAGATGGAACAATAGCCTGATAATTTTCAATTTTTTTATTTTTAATTCTTATCCAATGTCCCAATGCTCCTCTTGGTGCTTCATGCCAACCATGTCCTTCAGCTTCTTTTGGCCATGAATCTGGGTCCCACCATTTATTATCATGGATCTTTAATTCTCCTTTTCTCATATTTGCTGCAAGCTCATCAATCCAGTCAAATGTTTTATTAACCAATATAGAACATTCAAGCGCTCTTGCAGCAGTTCTTCCCAATGTTGAAAATAGTATTTCAGGTCCTGCTTTAACCTTTGAAAGGAAGCTATCAACCACTTTTTTAACAACTTTATGTCCAGAAGCATATGCAACAACTAATCTTGCAAGTGGACCAACTTCCATTGGTTTATCATCATATCTTGGAGATTTTACCCATGAATATTTTCCATCTGTATTGAGAT
>JALVYZ010000004.1 GCA_027037705.1 bacterium
GAGTAAGCGGAGCAGGTTTATTTTTGGTTCCCAAAAAGCCCATTACCGAACTTAAATTGGTAACAAAATCAATTACTTTGTTATCCAAAATTGCGTGAAGTAAAATGTATCCTGGGAAAAAGTTTTTCGTTTTGGTTCTTTTTTTACCGTCCTTAACCTCAAATACTTTCTCGGTCGGAACCAACACTTCGATTATTCGCTCCCTCAAAGCTTCGTCGTCTTCAAGAGCGTAATCGATTGCGGTTTTTACTTTATTTTCGTGACCTGAAAAAGTGCGAACCACATACCATTTTGCGGCTGAATTTTCCAATTAAAATATTCCTTTTATTAACTGAACCAAAGCGATATCAATTAAATACGTAAACAATGCAAACAACAAACTTGAAACAATAACGACGTTTGTAGATTCAAACAACTCGTCCTTTGTAGGCCAAGTTACTTTTTTCATCTCTTTAATTACGCCGTTAACGAAATCGATAATCTTTTGTTTCATAAAAATGCCTTTTAATGTCTTGCACGAGAGGAGGGACTCGAACCCCCAACCTGCGGTTTTGGAGACCGCTGCTCTACCAATTGAGCCACTCTCGTGTAAAAAATTATTTAGTTTCCTTAAAAATTACGTGTTTTTTTACGACAGGGTCGTACTTCTTATATTCAACTCTTCCAGGATGATTACGTTTGTTTTTAGTAGTGGTATATCTGTAACCGGTTCCTGCCGTGCTATCCAAAATAATTTTAATTCTTGCGTTTTTGCTCTTTGCCATTTCTTAAAATCTCCAAACTTTTACTTATTACGAGCTTCAGGCTCAATTCGCCTTTGAGCTGACGACCGGGATTGAACCGGTGACCTCATCCTTACCAAGGATGTGCTCTACCGACTGAGCTACGTCAGCTTGCAAACAAAAAAATAGAGCGAAAGAATTAATCTTTCACTCTGCTAATAAACCAGGGTATAGTTAGAGCGGGAGACGGGACTCGAACCCGCGACCAACAGCTTGGAAGGCTGTGACTCTAGCCAACTGAGTTACTCCCGCGTGTAAATAGCGTTAAAACTTTTACCCGGTATTAGCGTAACCCTTTAGCGACTTAGAGAAAATGTGGAAGTCGTTAAAAGATAAACTTCAATGTAAAAAGAACTTTTGTGGGCGGCGAGGGATTCGAACCCCCAAAGGCATTCGCCAACGGATTTACAGTCCGCCCCGGCTCTCCAACTCCGGCGTCCGCCCAAAAATTCATTTTGTAAATGAACCAAAATTTCAGAGCAACAAATTTATAAATATTTCTTTTTATGCGCAAGAAAAAATTTTGAGGAAAATTTTCGTTTTTGATAGCTCCCAGATTGGCAATGATGGCACAAGATTAAATTCGGTGGCAAAAGTTGTTCTGCTAAATTTAGGCATATAATTTAATGAGTCTGTAAAAGAATAAATCTTTATCATTAACGCCTCTTAATTTTTCGAGAAACGACTTCAATTTTCTATTGAAGTTTTCAATTGAAGCATTCGTTGCTCTGTTTTCAAGATAGTTCAATATTCCGCCAAGATG
>JALVYZ010000005.1 GCA_027037705.1 bacterium
TGGTTACACAGGCATGACCCCAGATGTTTTTGTGCAAACAGTAATAGAGTATGCTGAAAAAATAGGTTTTAAACATCCATTTTTTATTCATGCTGATCATATTACAGTGAAAAAAGATACAGAAGAAGAAATTGAATATGCAAGAAAATTAATTGATGCGCAAATTAAAGCTGGATTCACATCATTTGCAATTGACGCATCATTTAATGAAATTCCAATAAATATAAGGATAACTACTGATTTATCTGAACCTATAAGAAAATTAGATTTAGGGCTTGAAGTTGAAGTTGGTGAAATTAAAGGAATGGGTGATCATGGAGAATATTTAACTACTGTTGAAGAAGCAGTTACATATATAGAAGGTTTAAGAGATAATAATGTTTATCCTCAATTACTTGCTATAAACAATGGTTCAAAACATGGAAATTACAAACCTGGAGAAGAAGTTCATATAGACCTTAAGAGAACAGGTGAAATTTATGATGCAATTAAAAAATATGGAGTTGCAATTGCACAACATGGAATTACAGGCACTCCATTGCATTTAGTAGGACAATTTGCAGATTATGGGATTAGAAAGGGAAATGTTGGTACTCATTGGCAAAACATTGCTCATGAAGGATTACCAAAAGATTTATTTGAAAAAATGAAACAGTGGGCAGATGAAAATAATAAAAATATAAAATTTGCAACAAAAGTTTTTAAAAATGAAATAGATAATATTCCAGAAGAAAATAAAAAAATTATAGAACAGAAAGCTTACGAAACCGCAAAAGATTTTATTAAAGCTTTTAGAGCTGTGGGAAGTGCAAAATTATTATTGGAGAAACTTCTATAATGAATATTTTGATAACTGGAGTTGCTGGTTTCATTGGATTCCATCTTGCAAAAAGACTTGCAGAAGAGAATATATATGAAAATATAATTGGCATTGACAATTTAAATTCTTATTATGATGTTAATTTAAAAAAAGATAGATTAAAACAACTTGAACCTTATAAAAATATAAAATTTTATAAATTAGATTTAGCTGAAAAGGATAATATTTTTGAGTTATTTAAAAAATACAAATTTGATATAGTAGTAAATCTTGCTGCTCAAGCAGGTGTTAGATATTCTTTAAAAAATCCTTATGCATACATTGATTCAAATATTTTTGGATTTTTAAATATTTTAGAAGCTTGTAGACACAATCCTGTTAAGCATCTTGTTTTTGCATCATCTTCATCAGTTTATGGATTAAATGCTAAGATGCCTTTTTCTATTCATGATAATGTTGATCATCCTGTATCACTATATGCTGCAACTAAAAAGGCAAATGAATTAATGGCTCATACATATTCTCATCTTTATAAAATTCCTTCAACAGGATTGAGATTTTTTACTGTATATGGGCCATGGGGTAGACCTGATATGGCATTATTTATTTTTACTAAAGCTATTTTTGAAGGCAAGCCAATTAATGTTTTTAATTATGGCAAAATGAAAAGAGATTTTACCTATATTGATGATATTATTGAAGGTGTTGTTAGAGTTATGGATAAAATTCCTGAACCTAATTTAAATTGGGATCCATTTAATCCTGATCCAGGTACAAGTACAGCTCCTTACAAATTATATAATATTGGAAACAACAGTCCTGTTGAATTAATGGATTTTATTTCAGCAATTGAAGATGCTGTGGGAAAAAAGGCAAAGATCAATTTTTGTGAAATGCAAAAAGGTGATTTAGTAGCAACTTATGCAGATGTTGATGATTTAATGAAAGATGTTGGATTTAAACCTTATACTGACATAAAAGATGGTATAAAAAGGTTTGTTAAGTGGTATAGAGAATATTATAATATGTAAATAATTTGTTTGACAGTGATTTCTGTTTTTGTTAAATTAATGTGAAAATTTTAATAAAAAGGAGGCAATATGGCTATAATTACAATTAATGCAGAGTTTGGGACAAAAGGTATTTTTATTGCACAAAGACTTGCTGAAGAATTGGGCTATTTTTATTTTGATCATATTATTGCTGAAGAAATAGCAAATTTAATAAAAGTAAATAAATTAGATGTTAAACAATTTGAAGAAGATAGACATGAAAATATATTAGCAACAATTTCAAAATATTTTTCATTAGATATTTTTAAATTAAAAAAACATGAATTAAAAGAAGAAGAAAAAGAACAAAAACTTTATAGTAGAAATATTAGAGATTCATATAAACATTTACTACCATACAGATTTGAAGCACATGGTTGGATTGATTCTGACATTTATAAAAAAATGATCTATAAAGTAATTACATCTCTTGCTAAAACAGGAGATTGTATAATTGTTGGGAGAGGAGGGAATATTATTCTTGCTGATGAACCAAATGCTTACCATTTTAGATTTGTAGCAAGTAAAGAATATAGAAGAAAAACATTAATAGAAGTTAAAGGTATTCCTGAAAAGGAAGTTGATAAATTAATGGAAAAAATTGATAAAAAATGTATTAATTACAATAAATATTATTTTAACTTTGATGTGAATGATCCTCATTATTATACAGCTGTTTTAAATGTTGAAAAATTAGGAGATGATTTAGTTGTAAAATGGATAAAACAGTTAGTTGCTTAAAATATATAAGTATTTTGTAATAAGAGCTGCTCATATTTAGAGCAGCATAAGCCATAAGCATTAAATATATATGCTTATGGCTTTTTTATTTTAAAGGAGGTATTTAATGCATAAAGAAATTTTACTGGGAAATGAAGCAGTTGCATTAGGTTTACTTGAAGGAGGTTGTAATGTAATTTCTGCATATCCAGGTACTCCATCTTCTGAAGTATTACCTTATGCAAATCATTTAAATAAGAAATTCAATCTTCAAAGATTTGTTGAATGGTCTGTTAATGAAAAATCTGCATTTGAACTTGCTTATGCTAATGCAATTGCAGGTGGCAATTCTGCAGTTATAATGAAACAAGTTGGCTTAAATGTTGCAATGGATCCATTAATGAGCGCTGCTTACATTGGTCTAAAAGGAGCAATGGTTGTTGTAGTTGCTGATGATCCTGGCCCTTATAGTTCTCAAACAGAACAGGATACAAGATTTGCTGCAATGTTTGCAAAACTTCCAGTTTTAGATCCTTCAACTCCTCAAGAAGGAAGAGAATTTGCGAAAAAAGCATTAAAAATATCAAATAAATATGAAATTCCTGTTATTTTAAGGTTAACAAATAGAGTTTCTCATGGGAAACAAGATATTGAATATGAAGAAATTCCTAAAATTAATTTAGATATAAAATTTGAAAAAAATCCTCAAAGATGGGCAGCGATCCCAAGATTTAGATATTTACAGCATATAGAATTAAATAACAAAATTAAAAAATTAGCCAATGAAAATGAATATTCTTTAAAAAAATACAATGACAAAAACAAAAATCTTATAATTACAAGTGGATGCTGTTATTCTCACATAATAGATTCTTTAAAATATTTAAATTGTGAAAAAGTTGATGTTTTAAAATTAGATATGCCATATCCATTAAACATAGAAGTTTCTGATATAATAAATAACTACGAAAATATCTTAATTATAGAAGAAACTATGCCTGTTATTGAATATCAAATTTTAAAATATAGAAATAATGTAGATGGAAGATTAACTGGAATTATTCCTGGCGAAGGAGAATTAAGTATAGACAAAATAGTTAAAATAGTATCAGAATATTTTAAAATAAAATTTGTTCAATTTCCAGAATTTAATACTAAATCCAAAAAACCTGAACTATGTCCAGGTTGTCCACACAGGAGTTCATTTTATGCAATTATAAAAGCTTTTCCAAAAGGAATTTATCCGAGTGATATTGGATGTTATACTTTGGGATTAAATATGAATGCTGTTGATACATGTTTATGTATGGGAGCTACTATTAATCAGGCATCTGGTTTCTATCATGCATTTAAATCACAAAATAAAGAAATTCCTCCAATTGTAGCAACAATTGGAGATTCAACATTTTATCATAGTGGAGTGACTGCATTAATAAATTCAGTTTATAATAAATCTGCTTTTGTTCTTGTTGTTTTAGACAATGGGACAACAGCAATGACAGGTTTTCAACCTACTCCTGAAAGTGGAATTTTAAATTCAGGACATGGGAATAAGGTCCCATTAAAAGAAGTAATCAAAGGTTGTGGTATAGAAAAAATACATGTTTTAAATCCAAATAATATAAATGAAATGATAGAATGTTTAAAAGAATGTTGGGATTATTCAGTAAAAAATGAAAAAATTTCTGTAATAATTGCTAAAGAACCATGTACATTATTGAAATTAAGAGAAAAAGATTATAAATTTATTAAAATAAAAATTAATGAAGACAAATGTACAGGTTGTCGTGTTTGTAGCGATAAATTTCAATGCCCATCATTAATTTATGATGAAAAAAGAAAAAAAGTATTTATAGATTATTCAACTTGTAATGGATGTGGTGTATGTGTTCAAGTTTGTAAATTTGAAGCAATTGAAATAGAATAGAGAAAAGAGGTGTTAAAATGAATAAACAAATTATTATAAATGGAGTTGGGGGACAGGGTGTAATTTTTTTATCTCAAATATTATCAAAAGTAACGCTAAACAAAGGATTTAAAATTAAAGTTGCAGAAACTCTTGGTATGGCAAGAAGGGGTGGTTCTGTAATATCTTTTTTAAAAATTGGGGATTATAATTCTCCTATGATTATACCAAAAGATGGAGATATTTTAATCTGTCTTCATGAAAATGAGCTTGATAATGGGTTATATTATTTAAAAGAAAATGGTAAAATATATTTAAATTCTAATAAATATTTTGATGCTACACAAGTAGCATTAAAACATAACAATCCCAAGATGACCAATGTTATTTTTTTAGGTTACATAACAAAAGATAGAGATTTTCCATTTTCATATGAGGAGATAATAGAAGTTTTACCTGAAAAATCTAAAAACTATTTTGACATTGGATACCATGAGTCAAAAAGTAATTAAAAAAACAAAAAGTAAAAGCAAAATAAAATTAGAAAAACCAAAGCTTTATAAAGTCTTAATGCATAACGATAATTACACAACAATGGAATTTGTTATTGCTATTTTACAAACTGTTTTTAATAAATCTCAAGAAGAAGCTGTTAGAATTATGCTAAAAATTCATAATAACGGAATTGGAGAATGTGGAGTTTATCCTTACGATATAGCAATATCAAAAGTAGAACTTACACATTACCTTGCAAAAAAGAATGAATTTCCGTTAAAATGTTCAATAGAGCCAGTTGAGGAATAATTAATATTGACATATTTTAGCCAAAGGTATAAGGGAGTTATGTTTTTTATAATAAATAAAAATAGAGAGGGATAGAGAAATGGAAAAATGGTTTTTATTAACACCTGGACCTACACCAGTACCAAGCGAAGTTTTATTAGAAATGGCAAATCCTATTATACATCATAGGACTGATGAATTTAAACAAATTTTTAAAGAAGTGTGTGAAGATATAAAATATTTATTTCAAACAAAAAATGATGTAATTATTTTAGCTTCCAGTGGAACAGGAGCAATGGAAGCAAGTATTAGCAATTTATTTAATAAAGGAGATAAAGTTTTAATTATTAGAGCTGGAAAATTTGGTGATAGATGGGGTGAAATTGCTGAAAGTTATGAATTAAATCCAGTATATATTGATGTTGAATGGGGAAATCCTGTTAATATTGATGATGTTAAGTTTAAATTAGATGAAAATCCTGATATAAAAGGGATATTCACTCAGGCAAGTGAAACTTCTACAGGAATTAAACATCCTATAAAAGAAATAGCTGAACTTGTTAGAATTAATGAAAATTGTTTATTTATAGTAGATGGAATTACTGGAGTTGGTGTGTTTGATATAAAACCAGATGAATGGGGAATAGATGTATTAATTAGCGGCTCTCAAAAAGCATTTATGTTACCTCCTGGCCTTGCTTTTATATCTTTAAGTGAAAAAGCATGGGAATTTGCTGAAAATTCTAACTTGCCCAAATATTATTTTGATTTAAAAAAAGAAAGAAAAAATTTAAAAAAAGGTCAAACTGCTTATACTCCAGCAGTTTCATTGATAATTGGATTAAAAAAGGTTCTTGAATTGGTCAAAAAAGAAGGCTTAGAAAATATATTTGAAAGAAACAAAAAATTTGCTTATGCAACAAGAGAAGCTTTTAAAGAAATTGGATTAAAAATATTCAATGAAAAAAGCCCTTCAGAAGCAGTAACAGCAATTTTATTACCTGAAAGTGTTGATGGACAAAAGCTTGTTAAGTTCCTTAGAGACAATTATAAAATTTCAATAGCAGGTGGACAAGAACATTTAAAAGGTAAAATTATTAGAATATCTCATATGGGCTTTATATCTCGTTTTGATTTAATTGTTGGAGTTTCTGCAGTAGAAATGGCATTAAAAGAATTTGGATATAAATTTGAATTTGGTAAAGCAACAACAAAATTAATGGAATTGTTGGGATAGATTTGAATTACAGTATGGAGTCGGGGGCAAATAAAATTAATGAATAATTAATAATGAAAAATAAAATTTGTTCATACAACAAACAACTACTAATAACTCAAATTACAATTAATAACTATGAATTACAAAAAACTAACACTATCACCAACACTAACACTATATTATTTGGAGGATAAAAAATGTTTAAAATACTTGTAAGCGATAAATTGGCAGAACAGGGTCTTGAAATTTTAGAAAAAGAACCTCAATTTGAGGTTGATTATAAACCTGGAATGTCTAAAGAAGAATTAATGGAAATAATTGGAAATTATGATGCAATTGTAATTAGAAGTGCTACAAAACTTCCAAGAGAAGTACTTGAAAAAGCAAATAAATTAAAAGCTATAGGTAGAGCAGGAATAGGAGTTGATAATGTTGATATAGATGCAGCAACAGAAAAAGGAATTGTTGTAATGAATACTCCACATGGAAATACTATTACAACTGCTGAACATACTATTGCAATGATGATGTCTCTTACAAGAAATATTCCACAGGCTACAGCAAGTATGAAATCAGGAAAATGGGAAAAAAGTAAATTTATGGGGACAGAAATTTTTAACAAAACTCTTGGGATTCTTGGCTTAGGGAATATTGGTACAATTGTAGCAGATAGAGCTCGTGGATTAAAAATGAAGGTTATTGGATATGATCCATATATATCAGAAGAAACTGCATTAAAAAAAGGAATTAAACTTGTATCTTTTGATGAGCTTTTAGCAGAAAGTGATTTTATTACAATTCATACACCATTAACTAATTCAACAAAAAATTTAATAAATAAAGATACAATTGCTAAAATGAAAGATGGTGTAAGAATTATATGTTGTGCAAGAGGTGGAATTGTTAATGAAGATGACCTTGCAGAAGCATTACAATCTGGAAAAGTTAAAGGCGCAGCTCTTGATGTTTTTGCTAAAGAGCCACCAGATTTTGATCATCCATTATTTAAATGTGATAACTTTATTTGTACTCCACATCTTGGAGCGTCAACAAAAGAAGCTCAAATTAATGTTGCAATAGCAATTGCAGAACAGATGATAGATTTCTTAACAAAAGGCATTATTAGAAATGCAATAAATGTTCCATCAGTAAGTGCAGAAATTTTAAAAAATTTATCTCCTTATATTACTTTAGGAGAAAAACTTGGAGCATTTATAACTCAAATGTGTGCAGATAAATGTGGATTTACTGATGTTTTTATAGATTATTATGGACAAATTGCAAAGTATGATGTAACTCCAATCACTTTATCAATTTTAAAAGGCCTATTAACACCGATGCTTGGAGATAATGTTAACTTTGTAAATGCCCAATATATAGCAAGAGATAGAGGAATTAAACTCCATGAATCAAAAAGTGAAGCAGAAAAAAATTATTCATCTTCAATCGTTGTATCAACAATTTCTAATGGAAGTAAAATTAAAATAGAAGGAACTGTCTTTGGTAAAGAAGAGATAAGATTAGTAGGGATAAATGACTTTAGAGTTGAAGCTGAGCCTAAAGGACATTTAATCTTAATACATAATTATGATAAACCTGGAGTAATTGGAAATATAGGCACATTGCTTGGTAAGCATAATATCAATATTGGGAATATGCAATTTGGAAGAGAAAGTAAAGGTGGCATGGCTATATCATTGTTAGAAGTTGATGAAAAGATAACACCTGAAATTTTAGAAGAAATAAAAAAATTACCAAATATTGTTAATGCACAATTAATAGAACTGTAAATTAAAGGAGAAAAAATGGCTAATATTGTAATAATTGGAACTCAATGGGGAGATGAAGGAAAAGGAAAAATTGTTGATATATTAGCAGAAGATGCAAATTGTGTTGTAAGGTTTCAAGGTGGTAATAATGCAGGTCACACAATTGTTATAAATGGTAAAAAAATAATTCTTCATCATATCCCTTCTGGAATATTACATGAAAAAATTAAATGCATAATTGGAAATGGCGTTGTTATAGATCCTGAAATTTTAATTAATAAAGAATTGAAAAATCTTGAAAAAGAAAATTTTAAGGTTTCACAAAATAATTTAAAAATAAGTAAAAATGCACATGTTATAATGCCTTACCATAAATTAATAGAAGAAGGTAGAGAAAATTGCGGGAAAATTTTAAAAGTTGGAACAACAAAAAGAGGAATTGGTCCAGCTTATGAAGATAAAATTTCAAGAAGAGGGATTAAAGTAAAAGATTTAATTGATGAAAAGTCTTTTTCTGAAAAACTTGATGAAATTTTATTAGAAAAAAATTGTTTAATAAAGTTTTATGGATTTGATACATTAAACAAAAATGAAATATTAGAAAAATATTTAAAATACGGAGAAATATTAAAGGATTTTATAGATGATACTCATAAAATTTTAATTAATGAAGAAGAAAAAGGTAGTAATATTATTTTTGAAGGAGCTCAAGGGACCTTACTTGATATTGATCATGGGACTTATCCTTTTGTAACTTCTTCAAATACTGTTAGTGGTAATGTATGTGCAGGAGCTGGCTTTGGCATTAAAAAAATTGATAAAATTATTGGAATTGTTAAGGCATATACAACAAGAGTGGGAATGGGGCCATTCCCAACAGAATTAAAATGTAAAACTGGAGATTATTTAAGAGATAAAGGAGGAGAATATGGTTCTACAACTGGCAGACCAAGAAGATGCGGATGGCTTGACTTAGTTGCATTAAAATACTCAGCAAATTTAAATAACCTCACAGAAATTGCTTTAACTAAATTAGATGTGCTTGATGGATTAGATACTGTTAAAGTTTGTGTTGGATATAAATATAAAGGAGAGGTTTTTAAATATTTTGATAATGATATTAATTTTTTAAATAATATTGAGCCTGTTTATAAAGAATTTAAAGGTTGGAAAAATAATTACAGTAATATTAATAATTTTGAAAAGTTACAAAAAGAAACAAAAGATTATATTAAATTCATAGAAGAAGAGCTAAACACTCCTATAACACTAATTTCAACAGGTCCTGATAGAAAATCCACAATATTTAAAAATTGAAAATTCAAGGGGAAAGAATAGATGGAATTGTGGGAAATAAAAAAGGAAATAGAGAATATTTTTGCAAAATTGGAAGATTTAAGGAGTTATCTTTGAAATAGATAAAAAAGAGAAAGAACTCATAGAAATTGAGAAAAAAATAGGTGAATCCTCTTTCTGGGATAATCCTGAAAATGCAAAAAAAATTTTAAAAAGGGAAAAATCTTTAAAAAATATTGTTGAACAGTGGCATAATTTAAAAAATGCCATTGATGACTTAAATGTTTTAACTCAGCTTGGAGAAGAAGAGAATGATTTAAATACCTTAAAAGAAGTTGAAATTAATCTTGCTAAATTAAAAAATGATGTTGAAAACCTTGAACTAAAGGAATTATTAAATGAGCCGAATGATATACTAAATGCAATTGTTAGTGTTAATGCAGGAGCTGGTGGCACTGAAGCTCAAGATTGGGCGGAAATGTTACTAAGAATGTATCTAAGATGGTGCGAAAAAAACAATCTTGAATATGAGATTATTGACAAACAGACAATGGAAGAAGCTGGCATAAAAAGTGCCACATTTATCGTAAAAGGCGATTATGCTTATGGTTATTTGAAAGGAGAAACAGGTATTCATAGACTTGTAAGAATCTCACCTTTTGATGCTAATAAAAAAAGACACACCTCATTTGCTTCAGTAAATGTTATCCCAGAAATTTCAGATGAAATAGAAATAGATATAAATGAAAAAGATTTAAGGATTGAAACTTTTCGTGCAAGTGGTGCTGGAGGACAGCATGTTAATAAAACAGAATCTGCTGTTAGAATTACTCATTTGCCAACAGGAATTGTTGTTCAATGTCAAAACGAAAGGAGTCAACATAGAAATAGAGAAGTTGCAATGAAAATTTTAAAAGCACGCCTTTATGAACTTGAAAAATTAGAAAAAGAAAAAGAATTACAATCATTAAGAGGAGAACTAAAAGATATTGGCTGGGGAAATCAAATTCGTTCATATATTTTACATCCATATAGATTAGTAAAAGATCATAGAACTAATTTTGAAACTGGAAATGTTAAAGCAGTTTTAGATGGAGATTTGTTAGGAGAATTTATAAAAAAGTATCTATTTTTAAGGAGGAATTAAATGGATATAATTGATTTTAAAAAAGTTGTTGAAGAAGCTGTTGCAGGATTTTATATTTCCCATAAAGATGGATACTTTATTTATACAAATAAAAAATTTGCAAATATTTTAGGATATAATGACTTTGAAGATATAAAATCTACTTATATTCCCCAAGATATTTACTATTCTGAAGAAGATCGTCATAATTTTCTTTCATCATTAAATGAAAAAGGATTTTTAGATGGATTCGTGGTAAAACTTAAAAAAAAAGATGGAAATTCAATATATGTAACATTATCAGGCAAACTACATGAAGATAAAAAAACTTTATCTGGATGGATTATTGATATAACAGAATTAATTAAAAAAAGTAAAGAACTAGAATTAAAAAATAGGATCTATGAAGAGAATCCTGATGCAGTATTTATTTGTAACTGGAATGGTAATATCTTATATGCAAATAAAAGTTTTGAAAAATTAATAGGAACTTCTTATAACGAAATAAAAAATACCAAATATTTATTTCCTTCAGACACTACAGCAGTAAAAACAATAAAAAATATTATTGATGTTGTAAAAAAGAAAAAAATTTTTATAGGTGAGTTAAATATCTTAACAAAAGAAAAAAATATTGTACCATGTGAAGTAAAAATTTTTGCTTTATATAATGAAGATGGCAAGATAGAATATTTTATTAATATTTTTAGAGATATATCAGAAAAAAGAGAATTAGAAATTCAAATTTCTCAAATGCAAAAGCTTGGAATTATAGGTAAAATGACATCATCTATGATACATGACATGAATAATATTATATCAAGTTTAAATTCATATTTAGAACTATTAAAAATTTTTAAAGATAATGAAGAAAAATTCAATAATTATTATAATAAAATTGAAAAATTAATTGAGAATTCTTCTAAAATCCTTCAAAGAGTTGTTAAATTTACAAGAAAGTCTAAAATTTCTATATCTTCTCTAAATATCAGTGAAATAATAGAAGATATACTTAACTTTTCAGATTTTATTACTTATAACCAACCTCATATAAAAATAAATATTATCCAGAGAGATAATGATTTAATTATACTTGGAAATAAATCATCATTAATTCAAATTTTATTAAATTTGATTGTAAATGCAGTTGATGCAATTAATGAAGCTAAAAGAGAAAATGGGGAAATAAATATTTATTTTGATAGAGTATATGTTAATGATAATCGAAAAGTTAGAATAATAGTAGAAGATAATGGTATTGGAATAAAAAAAGAAATTCAAGATAAGATTTTTCAACCTTTTTTCTCAACAAAAAATGGCAAAAAAAATTCAGGTTCTGGATTAGGATTATCAATTGTCGCTCAAGAAGTAGAAAGACTAAATGGGACAATAGAAGTTTGCTCAAAAGAGGGAGAAGGGACAAAATTTATTATAATTTTTCCTGAAAATAATGGGAGAACAACAGATATAATAATAGATAAAGAAAAAGATGAAGTAATTATAAATTTTGAAAAAAATATTTTAATTATAGATGATGATAATTTTTTTACTGATAGCATATCAGATTTTTTGAAATATTATGGATTTAATGTATTTATTGCTGACACTGGAGAAAAGGGAATAGAAATAATAAAAAATAACAAGATTGATTTAATCTTATTAGATTTTGTACTTCCAGATTTAAATCCTGAAATTATTTTAAATAAAATAAAAAATATAGATTCTAAAATTCCTGTTTATTTAATTTCAGGATTAATTGAGCCTAATATTAAAAAATTACAAATTTATAAAAATGTTAAAATGATTATAGCCAAACCTATTAGTGGAGAAAATTTAATTAAGAGAATTCTTGTAAATATTTAAAATTAATTTTCCACATTCTACTGGATTAAAATCTAAACATTGAAAACCTTTCTCACAATTAAATTCACAAGGAGAACATTTATAATTTTTTGTAAAAACTATACAGTTTTCACCTAAAGGTTTCCAGATTTTTATTGAAGTTGGTCCAAAAAACACAAAACTTAAAATATTAAATGCAGAAGATAGATGTGATATTCCTGAGTCACAACCAATATAGAAATAAGCCTTTTTTAAAATATCAACAGCCTCTTTAATTGAACTGCAAATCGTAATATCTATTCTATTTTCTAAAAAATATTCATTTTCTCCTCCAAAGAATTTTACAGGAAAATTTAATTTTCTTGATAAATCTATAAAAAAATTTATGTCTAAATTTTTTCTTTTATCTCCACTTCCTGGATGAATTGCAATATATTCCTTTTTTGATTCTGGTAAAATCAGCTCAGGCTTTTTTAAATATTTCCTTCTAAAAGGAAATGAATTAATTAAATACAATGCTTCATGAATATTTTGATTAAAATTTATTGGGAAAATAAAAAAAGAATTTTTATTGATAATTTTAAGATTTTTAATAAAGGTTTCATCTTTTTTACCTGTAAAAGCAATAATTAAAGAAAAATTTTTAAAAAATATTAAATTATTATCTAATTGAAATTTTTTAGAAAAAAGTTTGTAAATAGGGATATTATCATAATCTATTAATTTTTGAATATTTTTAATTTTTGAGTAATTTAATAATTCAAAATATCTTTTTTTAGTAATTAATGTAATTTTAGAATCAGGATAGTTGATTTGAATATTTTCTAAAAATGGCAAAAAATTAATAAAATCTCCAAGAGCATTATTTATTATGATTAAAATATTATTATTCAATTTTAAATTAGGTCATGAAAATATTTTTTTAATTTTTTTAATGCTTCACTTCTAATTTGAGACACTCTTGATTCTGATATCTCTAAAATTTCTCCAATCTCTTTTAAAGTCATTTCTTCATAAAAATATAATGAAAGAACTAATTTTTCTTTATCTGACAATTTATCCAATGCTATTGCTAATTTTTCTTTAAGTTCACTTTTAATTGAATTAAGTTGTGGATCAAAAATGTCTTTAACATTAGATAAAAATGGTTCTATATCTGAATATGATAAATAATAAGAATTATCTTTATGTCTTAAAGCTTCAAAAACCTCATCAATACTCATATTTAACTCATTTGCAATTTCTTCTTCAGTTGGTTCTCTCATAAGTTTACTTGATAATTTATTAATTGCATTATCAACTCTTTTTACAACTTCTCTTTTGTATCTTGGTAATATATCTTCTTTTCTTAATTCATCTAAAATTGCACCTTTAATTCTGAATTCCGCATAGGTCTTAAATTTTACCTCTTTTGTTTCATCAAATTTGTTAACAGCATCAAGTAATCCTAATACTCCAATCTGTATTATATCATTTAATTCGAGAGATGGTTCAACAAAAGAAAATTTATTATAAAAACTATATGCTATTTCATTAACCCTTGGGAGCATTGATTTTACTAACTCTTCTCTTTTTCTTTTATTGTTTAAATATGGATTTTTCATATTTATATCCCTAAAAGTTTACTCCAGAAAAATTGAATTGACCCTTTCTTTTCAAAATTAAATTCCATTCTATCAATAAAACGAGCCAATTTTCTAAAACATTTTGAAGAATGAGAATCTGGAAAAAGTTCACATACCAATTTCTGATTCCTAACTGATTTAACAAGATTTAAATCAGTTAATATAAATCCTGAAAATTTTAAGCTTACATTTAAATATTTTTCTAAAACTAATGATAAATTTGCATAAACATTTAACCCTTCTCTTTCAGATTTTACAAAATTTACAATTAAGTTAAATTCTTTTTCTCCAAATTTTTTATTCATAACTTTCATTAATGCATAAGCATCTGTAATGCTTGTTGGATCTGGAGTAGCTACCACAAAAATTTCTTGAGCAGCACTACAAAAGAAAGTAACTGTATCATATATTCCTGCTCCAGTATCTATTAAAAAATAATCATACTTTACTCCTATTTCATTGATTTGCTCCATTAACATCAATTTTGCATGTTTATTTAAATTGGTAATTTCCTGTATTCCTGATGAAGCTGGGATGATATCAAAATTTCCTGGTCCTTTAACAATGATTTCTTTAATACTTTTTTCACCAGATACTACATGGGAAATATTATATTTAGGTGCTAATCCTAACAAAACATCAATATTACCTAACCCAATATCAGCATCTAACAAAAGTACTTTTCTGCCTAATTTTCTCAATGAATAAGCAAGGTTTGCTATTATATTTGTTTTTCCAACCCCACCCTTCCCGCTTGTTATTGCAAGAACTTTGGTTAAATTATTATTAGCTAACTTTTTTAATGTTTTAATCTGACTCATCTTTTCCTCCAATTAATTTAAACCTAAAATGATATCAATTATTTTATCAACACTTGCTTTTTCTATATCTTCTGGCACTCTTTGCCCAGTGGTAAAATAAGATAATGGCTTCCCTGTTTCAATAGCTTTTGTAATAATATTTCCAAAAGTTGAACTTTCATCTAATTTAGTAAATAGTAATGATGTAAATGGTATAATTGAAAATCTTGAAATAATATCATCTAAATCTTTTGTTTTTGTAGTAGCACTTATAGTTAAATGTATATCAATTGAACCCTTTAAGACTTCTTTTAATCTTTTAATATGGAATGAATCTCTATGACTTCTACCAGCTGTATCTATTAAAATATAATCAAAATCTTCAAAATGAGATATTTTATTTAAAAAATCTTTTCTATTATCTAAAACAATAACTGGTGTTTTTAAAATTTTACCATAAATTTTTAATTGCTCAGAAGCTGCAACTCTATATGTATCAAGGGTAAATAAAGCAGTCTTTTTCTTATTAATTAGAGAATATCTTGCTGCAATTTTTGCTAATGTTGTAGTTTTACCTACACCTGTTGGGCCAATAAATGCGATTAATTTAGGTTTTTTAATATTATTATTTTCATCATAAATTTTAATTTTTTCTCTTAATTTTAATTTAAATATATTTTTCAACCTTTCTATTGATATTTTCTCTGCATCTTTACCTAATTCAAAACTTAAATTTTCTAATAATTTATATGCAATATCTTTATCAACATCCTGCATCACCAAATCTTCATATATTGAAATAAAATTATCATTTAAAAAATCTCCTTCATATATCCCTGATTTTTTCATTAATAATGAAATCATTTTTTTTAATTCTGGAATTTCATAATGAAAATTTAAATTTTCAGCTAATAATGTTTTTATTCTTTCAATCTCTTCTTTTAACATCAAATAATTTTCATCATTAATTTTTGTATTAGCTTTATATGACTCTAAATTTACATTTACATTTTTATTAGGCGATACTTCTTCTTTAAAATCAACTGCAGCAACAACTTCAATCCATGGTTTTGAAAAAATTCCAAAACTGTCATTTTTTTGAAATTTCTGAGTTGAAAGGATTACTGCATCTGGTCCAAATTCTGATTTAACTTGTTTTAAAGCTTCTTCCATTGTTGGCGCATGAAATTTTTTTATTTTCATTCAATTACTCCTATTGATTCGATTTCAGTAGTAGGAATAATTTCATTATGAGAAAGTACATTTATTCTACGGATATATTTTTCAAGCAATTCTCTTAAATGATATCTAACTATTGGAGCAGTTAATATAATTGGAGGTAAATTAAGGATATTAAATTTTTCTACAATATCCTTTGTTTTCATAATAATTTCATTTGCAATTTGCGGATCCAAAGTTAAAAACGCACCATGTTCAGTCCTATGAATAGCATTAGATATTGCATCTTCATATTTTGGAGAAAGAGTAGCTACATGCAACTTCCCATCATCTGCAATGTAAAGATTTGTTATTGTTCTAAACAATGCCTGTCTTACATACTCAGTTAATATATCTATATCTTTTGTTATTGTTCCATAATCAGCTAAAGTTTCTAAAATTGTTTGAATATCTCTTATAGGTATTTGTTCTCTCAATAAGTTCTGTAAGACTTTCTGGATTTTTCCAACAGAAAGAATGTTAGGAACAAGTTCTTCCACTAATTTAGGATAATGTTTTTTAGCTGCATCTAAAATGTTTTGGACTTCCTGTCTTGATAGAATTTCATGAGCATAATCTTTTATTA
>JALVYZ010000006.1 GCA_027037705.1 bacterium
GAGCAGTAACTTCTGCTGAGATTTTAGCAATTTCAGCTATAAATTCAGGAAAATATTCTCAAGCTTTTCCAAGTTTTGGACCTGAAAGAAGAGGGGCTCCTGTTGTTGCATTTTCAAGAATTTCTGATGAAAAGATTTTAAACAGAACAAAAGTCTATGAACCTGATATTGTTATTGTGCTTGATTCATCGATAATGAAAATTGTAAATGTTCTTGAGGGGTTAAAGGAGAATGGAATATTAGTTGTTAATACTGCAAAGGCACCTGAGGAGTTGAAAAAAGAGTTAGGAAGAGATGATATTACTGTTGGAACTGTAAACGCAACAAAAATTGCATTAGAAAATATTGGACGACCAATTACAAATATTGTTATGCTTGGAGCATTACTAAAAGTGAAACCATTGATTGATTTAGAATCAACTTTTGACCCTTTAAAAGAGAGATTTGGTAAAATAGCAGATAAAAATATTGAGGCAAGTAAAATTGCTTATGAACAGGTAAAAATAGCATAAAAAAATAAAAGGAGTGGGAAAGTGAAGTGGCCAATTAAAAATATTAATGAAATTAAATGGCAAGATTTAGAATTAGGTGGAGCAATTACAGAACCAGGGACATCAAAGTATTACAAAACAGGAGATTGGAGAAGTTTTAGACCAGAAATAGATAGGAGTGGATGTATTAAGTGTTATTTTTGTTATGTTTTTTGCCCTGAAGGTGCAATTACTATAAGAGAAGATGGTTTTACTGAAATTAATTATGACTACTGTAAAGGATGTGGAATTTGTGCTAAAGAGTGTAAGGGCAAAGTTATTAAAATGGTTGAGGAGGAAGTATAATGAGCAAGCGAGTTGGAATAGAAGTTTCATTAGGAGTAAGTGAAGCTGTAAAATTATGTAATGCAGATGTAGTTGCAGCTTATCCAATTACTCCTCAAACACATATTGTTGAACATTTATCAGAGCTTGTCGCAAATGGAGAATTAGATGCTGAATTTGTTCCTGTGGAATCAGAACATTCAGCTATGAGTGTATGTTGTGGGTCATCAGCTACAGGTGCAAGGACTTATACAGCTACAAGCTCACAAGGATTAGCATTAATGAGTGAAATAGTATATATTGCATCTTCTATGAGATTGCCAATTGTTATGACTGTTGCTGATAGATCGTTATCTGGACCAATTAGTATATGGAATGACCATACTGATGCAATGAGCATAAGAGACTGTGGATGGATTCAATATTTTGTTGAAAATGGTCAAGAAGCTTTTGACGCGCATATAATGGCTTTTAAAATAGCAGAAGACCATAGAGTCATTTTGCCTGTAATGGTACATCTGGATGGATTTATTTTAACTCACATGATTGAGCCAATTGAATTTTTATCACAGGAAGAAGTAAATAGTTTCTTGCCTGAATTTAAACCGGCTTTGGCTTTGAATCCTGATAAGCCTGTGACAATGGGGCCTGTTGGTGTCCCAGAAATTTATACAGAAGTAAAAAAAGCTCAAGAAGTGGCACTTAAAAATTCTAAATCTGTTATTTTAGAGGTATGGAAAGAATTTGGTGATAAATTTGGCAGATATTTTAATCCAGTAGAAACATACAAAATTGATGATGCTGAAATTGCTCTCTTAACCATGGGAAGTTTTGGAGAACCTGCAATGTTAGCTGTTGATGAGTTGAGAAAAGAGGGAGAAAAAGCTGGTTTAATAAAATTGAGATTATGGAGACCTTTTCCAATTGAGGAATTTTTAGAAGCAACAAACAATTTAAAAGGATTAGCAGTTGTTGACAGAGCTATTACATATGGAACCACAGGTGGACCAGTTGCAATTGAAATTAGAAATGTTCTTTATGAAAAAAAGGATAGTATAATTATAAATGATTTTATAGCTGGTCTTGCTGGTAGAGATGTTAGAATAAATCAATTTAAACAGATGTATTATGAAACAAAAGAAGCAGTAAAAAATGGAAAAGCAAATGAATATAAATTTATAGGAGTGAGAGAATAATGGCTACAATAGAAAAGATTACAGCAAAAAAATTACCAAAAGAGGAAATATTATCATATGGTCATAGAGCGTGCCAGGGTTGTGGAGAATTACTTTCTGTTAGATTAATTACAAAGGCAATTGGACCTGATATGATTATAGCAAATGCCACAGGTTGTCTTGAAATTGTAACCAGTTCGTTTCCAGACTCAGCATGGCGTGTGCCATGGATTCATGTAGCATTTGAAAATGCAGCTGCTGTGGCATCTGGAGTTGAGTCAGCAATTAAGGTTTTGAAAAGGAAGGGTAAATTACCAAAAGACAGAAATATTACAGTACTTGCATTTGCTGGTGATGGTGGAACAGCTGATATTGGTCTTCAAGCATTAAGTGGAGCTTTAGAAAGAGGGCATAATTTTGTTTATGTTTGTTATGACAATGAAGCATATATGAATACAGGAATTCAAAGGTCAAGTTCTACCCCATTTGGAGCTTCGACTACTACTTCTCCTGCTGGAAAAAAAAGTATTGGACAACATACTAAAAAGAAAAATTTACCAGAAATTGCAGTGGCTCATGGGATTCCATATGTTGCAACAGGATGTCCTGCATATCCTTACGATTTAATGAATAAAGCAAGAAAAGCTGCTGCAATAGAAGGACCAGCCTATCTACATGTATTTTCTCCTTGCCCAACAGGGTGGAGAACATTATCTGATGATGCTATTGAAATAGGAAGACTTGCTGTAAAAACAGGAGTATTCCCTTTGTATGAAGTTGAGAATGGTAAATATAAGTTAAATGTTAAATCCAGAGAACTAATCCCAGTTGAAGAATATTTAAAAACTCAAGGAAGATTTAGACATTTAAAAGAAGAACATATTAAAATTATACAGGAAGAAGTTAATAAAAATTATGAACTTTTATTGAAAAAATGTGAATGTTTTGGATAGAGGCGTATTTTACGCCTTTATCTTTTTTTATAAATCCTTAGGCTATCCAAAAATATCTTTTTTCCTTGCATTTTTACTTTATTTCTGATAGCATCACCAATTGATGCTTGACAATCATAAAATTTTTTCTATATTAATAATAGAATATCAAATCTTTATAGCTAATCAAATTAACAACTATTCTGCAAATATAATGAAAAAGGGGGATGGCTATGAGCAAGAAAATTAAAATAGGCATTGTGGGAGTTGGTAATTGTGCAAGTTCTTTAATTCAGGGTATTTATTATTACAAAGATAAAAATCCAGAAGACATTATTGGACTTATGCATTATGAAATTGGTGGATATAAACCTTCTGATATTGAAGTAGTATGTGCTTTTGATGTTGATAAAAGAAAAGTTGGAAAAGATGTAGCTGAAGCAATTTTTGAATTACCAAACTGTACAACAATTTTTTGTAAAGATATACCAAAAACAGGAACAATTGTTAAAATGGGAAAAGTTTTAGATGGAGTTGCAGAACATATGAAAGAATATGATGAAAAATATACTTTTGTAGTCTCAGATGAGCCTGAGGCAACAAAAGAAGAAATAGTTAGACACATTAAAGAGTCAGGTTGTGAAATATTGGTAAATTATTTACCTGTTGGGTCTGAACAAGCAGTAAGATTTTATGCAGAATGTGCATTAGACGCAGGTGTGGCATTTTTTAATTGTATGCCTGTATTTATTGCATCAGATCCTATGTGGGCAAAAAAATTTGAAAAAGCAGGTCTTCCAATTATTGGAGATGATATAAAAGCACAACTTGGTGCTACAATAACTCACAGAGTTTTAGTTGATTTATTTAAAAAAAGAGGTGTTAAATTAGAAAGAACATATCAATTAAATACAGGTGGAAACACCGATTTTTTAAATATGTTAAATAGGTCAAGACTTGCATCAAAGAAAAAATCAAAAACAGAAGCTGTACAATCTGTTGCTGCAAAAAGATTACCAGATGAAAATATCCATGTAGGACCAAGTGATTACGTACCTTGGCAAAAAGATAATAAAGTTTGTTTCATAAGAATGGAAGGAAAATTATTTGGCGATGTGCCTATGAACTTAGAGTTAAGGCTTTCAGTGGAAGATTCGCCAAATTCAGCTGGAGTAGCAATTGATGGGATTAGATGTCTAAAATTAGCCTTAGATAGAGGTATAAGTGGTATATTAGAAGGTCCAAGTGCATTTTTCTGTAAACATCCTCCTAAGCAATATCCAGATGATATAGCTTATAAAATGGTAGAAGATTTTATAAATGGAACTGGTGTGGAGGAAGTTGATGAAGTGTCTGATATTAGCAGCGGGGAGGGGATCGAGGCTACCGCATAAAAAACCTAAACCTTTAATTGAAATTTTAGGCGTTCCTTTAATAGAGAGAGTCATCCGCACTGCTGTTGACAGCGGTGTGGATGAATTTTATATTGTTTTAGGTAATAAAGCAGATATTATCTCTTCTTATCTTTCCAGATTATCTGAAAATTTAAAAATAAAAATTAAAATAATTTTCAATGAAAATTGGAGTTCATTTGATAATGGTTTTTCTGTATTAAAAGCGAAGAAATATTTAAAAGAACCTTTTCTGCTTTTAATGGCAGATCATATAGTTGATAAAGAAATATTGGAGAAAATCCTTAAAAGTCAACCTGTTGATGATGAGGTATTATTAGCTGTTGATATTAGAAAAGAAAATCCATATGTTGATATCGAAGAAGCTACTAAAGTAATTGTTGAAAATGATTTTGTAAAAGATATTGGGAAATCACTGATAAATTATGATGGTTTTGATACTGGAGTTTTCTACTGCAGCCCAATTATTTTTGAAGCAGTTGAAGAAGCTTTAAAAGAGAATAAAAGTAAACTTTCAGATGCAATAAAAATATTAGCTAAAAAAAATAAAGTAAAAGCTGTAGAAATAGATGAAGGTTTTTGGATAGATATTGATAATGAAAAGTGTATTAAAAAAGTAGAAAATTATTTATTGAAAAGACTAAATAGCAAAATAAATGATGGAATTATTTCAAAAAAGTTAAATAGACCTATTTCAATAAAAATTTCAAAATTTTTACTAAAATTTAACGTTACACCAAATCAAATTTCAATTATTTCTTTTTTAATCTCATGTTTAGCTGCATATCTTTTTTCTTTTAAAAGTTATTTTGGATTATTTTTTGGCGGAATTCTTGCTCAGCTTTCATCAATTATTGATGGATGTGATGGAGAGGTTGCAAGATTAAAGTATAAATCTACCAAATTTGGGGCATGGCTTGATGCTATTTTAGATAGATATTCAGATGCATTCCTAATTTGGGGATTGATATGGCATGAATTAACAAAAAATGCATTCTTTTGGGGGATGTTAGCATTAATTGGAACTTTTTTAGTTAGTTATACAGCAGATAAGTATGATAATTTAATGAAAGAAAAAATTTATAATTCTACAATAAGGATAGGAAGAGATTTAAGAGTTTTTATAATTTTTGTTGGTGCAATATTAAATCAGGTAATTTTAACATTAGCAATATTAGGAATTTTAATGAATATAGAAGTTGTTAGAAGAATATGGATATGCCGTGAATAATTTTAACGAGATAAAAAGTCACATTTTGAAAATAATTTCTAACTCTCCTCTTCCAGAGGATTTACCTCATGCTAAAAATACTCTTCATTGGTTATTAAAAGTTTATCCCAAAGCAGATTTTCAATTAAAAATAGCAGCACTTGGACACGATATTGAAAGAGCTGTGCCTGAAAGATTAAAGAGGGAAGATTTTAATAATTATGATGAATTTAAAAAAGCTCATGCATTAAGAAGCGCAAAAATTTTAAAAAATATTTTATTGAATTTTAATTTATCCGATAATATAATACAAAATATTTTTAACATAGTAAAAAATCACGAACATGGTGGAGATTTTTATTCTAACATCTTAAAAGATGCAGATTCACTATCTTTTTTTGATGTAAATATAAAGTATTTATATGAAAGAGAGGGTTTTGAAGGGACCCTTGAAAGAGCAATATGGGGATATAAAAGACTCTCAAGTTTAGGAAAAAAATTTTTTAAAAATATTGATTATGAAAATGATGAATTAAACTTGATAAAAGAAAAAATTTTGAAAATGGAGTTTAAAAATGGAGATAAGAATTGTTGATTTATTAAAAAAGTTGATAGAAATGGAAGGTTCTGATTTGCATCTCACAGTAGGAGTACCACCAGTTGTAAGAATCCATGGTGATATTATCCAACTTTCAGAGTATCCTCCTTTAACTCCAGCACAAACTCGTTCTTTAATCTATAGCGTTATGACAGATGCGCAAAAACACAAATTTGAAGAAAATTGGGAACTTGATTTTTCATTTGGAATTAAAGGACTTTCGAGGTTTAGAGCAAATGCATTTATGCAAAGAGGTGCAGTCGCTGGTGCATTTAGAATGATTCCATATGAAATAAAATCATTTGAAGAATTAGGTTTACCACCTGTGATGAAAGAACTGACAAAGCGACCAAATGGATTGATTTTAGTCACAGGTCCAACTGGTAGTGGTAAATCTACAACGTTAGCAACAATGATTGATGAAATTAATAAAACAAGAAACCAACATATTATAACAATTGAAGATCCAATTGAGTTTTTACATTCACATAAAAAATGTATAATAAATCAGAGAGAAGTTAATTCAGATACAAAGAGCTTTGCAACAGCCTTAAAGTCTGCTTTAAGAGAGGATCCTGATGTTGTTCTTGTTGGTGAGATGAGAGACCTTGAGACAATAGAAACAGCATTAAAAGTTGCAGAAACTGGACATTTAGTTTTTGCAACATTACATACTAATTCTGCGCCACAAACTATTAATAGAATAATAGATGTTTTTCCTTCTAATCAGCAGCAGCAGGTGAGAACACAATTATCATTTGTATTAGAAGCAATATGTTCTCAAATATTGTTACCTAAAGTTGGAGGTGGAAGAGTTTTAGCAATAGAAATTTTAGTGGTTACACCTGCAGTGAGAAATTTAATAAGAGAAAATAAAATTCACCAGATATATACTCAGATGCAAATGGGACACGGACAATATGGAATGCAAACATTAAATCAGTCTTTATTTGATCTATATAGAAGGGGATTAATTACTATTGCACATGCTTTTGAAAGATCAACAAATCCAGAAGAATTAAGAAATATTTTTCTCAAAGCTGGAATTGATGTTCCAATAAAAATTTAGATTTATTCTTCCCCTAAATTTTGGATATTTTCAACCTCTTTTGTAGGGAATATGTAAGAAATAGAATGTTTAAATATTAATATTGGATTTGAACCAGAAACTTCTTTTAATAAAATACTATAGTTATCAAATGCTGTGATATAACCTTCAAAAGTTCTATCATTTCTAATTTGAACATAAACAGGAATTTTATTTTTTCTTATTTTATTCAAATATGCATCCTGAATATTAAAACTTTTTTTCATATCCCCTCCATTTTTTGTAAAAAAATTAACATAATGCAATTAAAAAATCAAATTTTCTTGATATATTATTTAATTTAAGATAATTAAGCACCATTATGCCAGATATTATTGACCTTAAATTATTAATTAGTTTTTGTAAATTAGTTGAAGCAAAAAGTTTTTCTGAAGCTGCAAGAGCCCTTTATATTACACAACCGGCACTAAGTACTCATATTAATAAATTAGAAAAATACCTTGGGGTTCAGCTTGTATATAGGAGTACCAAGGAGATAGAATTAACTTATGCTGGAAAGATTTTTTATAAAAAAGCTAAGAAAATAATTAAAGAATTTAATGATGCAAAATCTACAATTGATGAAATAAAAGGCCTTAAAAGAGGGATTATTGATATTGGGGCAAGTACTCTACCTGGTGAATATATTTTACCTAATATTATTAAAAATTTTTATTCAAAATTTCCTGAAATAAAAATAAATCTTCATATAAAAGATTCATTTACAATTATTGATGAAGTTAATTATGGTAATTACGATTTTGGAATCGTAGGTTCACAAGAGAGTGTTACTCAATTAGATTTTAAAGAGATTTTAAGTGATAAAATTATTTTAGTTGGTTTAAATAAAAAAAATGTTCCTGATGAGATTACATTCCCAGAATTAAAAAAATTAAATATAATCGCAAGAGAAAGAGGTTCTGGTACTTTTTATTCTGTTTTGAAAAAGATAAAAATTTCAGAAGATATTATTAAGATAACAGCAGGAAGTCTTGAAGCAATAAAAAATTTAATTAAAAGTGGAGTGGGAGTAAGCTTTGTAAGTATTTTTTCAGTAAAAGAAGAACTTGAGAATAACGTTTTTAAAGTTATAAATATTAGAGACATAACTCCTATTAATAGAGAATTTTATTTTGTAAAAAGAAAAAATTATAAATTATCCCCTTCTGCTGAAAAATTTTATGAAATAATGTTGAAATTTCTAAAAAATTAGTATATGTCACACCACATTTAGGAGGAAAAGTAATGGTAGAAATGGACTTTTCAAAAAATAATGGATTAATAACAGCAATTGCTCAGGACTGGAAAACAGGTGAAGTTTTAATGGTTGCATATATGAATAAAGAAGCATTTGAGGAAACAGTAAAAACTAAAAGAGCATGTTACTGGAGTCGTTCAAGGCAAAAATTATGGAGAAAAGGTGAAGAATCTGGAAACATTCAGGAAGTTAAAGAAATCTTAATAGATTGTGATAATGATGCAGTAGTTTTAAAGGTTAATCAAATTGGTGGAGCAGCTTGCCACACTGGATACAATTCTTGTTTTTATAGAAAACTTGATGAAAACGGTGATGCATATATTTTTAAAAAGGAAAAGATTTTTGACCCAGAAGAGGTGTATAAAAAATAGGTTGAAGGTTTTTTATATGTTAGTTGAGGTTAGTTGATGTTAGTGAAAAGAATTTAAAAGACTAAAGATAGAAGGTAGTAGATGCGTAAAAGTGGTTATGCGAAAATGCGAAAAAACAAAATTGAAAAATTTATTCATAATCGCATAAACGCATATATGCATATATAATTATAAAATTAATCACTAAATACGAACAACGAATCACGAATAAAAAAAGGAGTAAACAATGAAATTAAAATTAGGTATTCCAAAAGGTTCATTACAACAATCAACAATAGATTTGTTTTACAATGCTGGATATAAAATTACTGTTAGTTCAAGATCATATTTCCCTTCAATTGACGATGATGAAATTGAATGTATGTTAATCAGAGCTCAGGAAATGGCAAGATATGTTGAATCAGGAGTTTTAGATGCAGGAATTACAGGTCATGACTGGGTTGTTGAAAATGATGCTGATGTAATTGAATTAAAGGAGCTTCAGTATGCAAAAGCCACTTTAAATGTTGTTAGATGGGTTCTTGCTGTCCCTGAAGACTCCCCAATTCAAAGTGTAAAAGATTTAGAGGGAAAAACAATTTCAACAGAAGTTGTAAATATAACAAAGAAATATCTTGAAAAACATGGAGTAAACGCTAAAGTTGAGTTTTCTTATGGTGCAACAGAAGTCAAAGTTCCACACCTTGCTGATGCAATTGTTGAAATAACTGAAACAGGTTCATCTTTAAGAGCAAATAAATTAAGAATAATTGATACAGTTCTTGAGACAACAACTATGTTTATTGTAAATAAAGAAGCTTATAAAGATGAATGGAAGAAAAAAAAGATTGAAAGATTGCTGGTAATGCTTGAAGGAGCACTTAATGCAAAAACAAGAGTTGGACTAATGATGAATGCTCCAAAAGACAATCTCGATAAAATTTTAAAACTTTTTCCAGATAAACTTCCTACAATTTCTCAACTTGCTGATGAAAATTGGGTTGATATTCTTGTTATATTTAAAAAAGAGAGGGTTAGGGAATTAATACCAAAACTTAAAGAACTTGGTGTAAATTCAATTGTGGAATTTCCATTAAATAAATTTATAGAATAAAAAAGGGGCGAATGCCCCTATATTTCTAACTTACTTTAACTATTAAAGCAGCTCCTGTATCACCTGCAGCACAGCCTGTAAACAATCCATATCCACCACCTAATAATACAAGTTCTTCAATCATTTCAATTATTAATCTTCCAGCAGTTGGTCCCTGTGGATGCCCAAATATAAGTGAAGAACCATAATTGTTCATTTTTTCTACAGGTACATTAAAGTGTTTAGAAAAGTATATATCATTAACTGCAAAAGGATTATGAGTTTTAATAACTTTAATATCATTTATAGAAAGATTTGCATTTTTCAAAGCCATTTCAGCAGCTGGAACTGGAGCTTTTGCCATTGCTCCTTTTTCAACTCTTGAAAATCCATATGAAAGAATCTGAATTTTTATATTTTTATCTTCACTTAATTCGTTAGCTTTTTCTTCTGTGGTTACAATTATTGCACAATTACCATCTGCTGGATGTGTTTGAGCTCCAAATGAATGAACTCCATTTGGGAGAACAGGTTTAAGTTTTGCAAGCCCTTCTTTTGTAGATGGAATAATTCCCTGATCTTCTTCTATCACTTTAACCTCTTTTTTACTTATCCTAACTTCAAGTGGAAAGAAGTATCTTTTTTGAAATTCTCTGTCATTTTTTAAAGCATCAACATATTGATTATATCTTATTAATGCAACTTCATCGCAATCTTCTTTTGTAGCTCCAATTTCTTTTGCAACTTTCTCAGCTGTTTCTATCATTGCATTTTTAGCAAATGGATCGTGGTTAAAATTGTCCATTAGCCAATTTTCATGAATAACTTCTCCACCAGGTCCCAATGGATTTGGCCAGACTATGTGAGGACCATTTGAACATCTGTCAGTCATTAAATTAAAAACATTATTCATCTGGCCTGTTTCAAGTGAAACTGCTGAATAATATAAACATGTGGTTGAAGTTGAGCAAGCTTGACTTACATTGCAACCAGGCATATGTTCAGCACCAATTAATGCTGCAGCCCAGGGTGCTCCGTAAAAAGCCTGTTTTTGATGAATTGTAAAACCAAGATAAAGATAGTCAAACTGTTTGGGATCAATTCCTTTTTTTTCAAGCCATTTCTTAGCAGTTGATGCACCAAAAACTATTGAATGTTCATTTTGAAGATCCATCTGCCATTTGCAAAATGGTGAAGAGTAATACCCTTTGTATGGAATATACGCTTTTGTAAACATTAATTTCTCCTCCTTTTATTTTAGTCGGGAGTCGGGAGACTGGAGTCAGGAGCTTTTATTTCTCCGCACTCCAGACTCCATACTCCGCACTATAATCTATTTAAAATCCGACCAAGAACCAAATCTTTCTCTTAATTTTCTATGTAAATTTTTTCCAGTTGCAGTTCTTGGCATTTCTTCATCAGGGATAAAATGTACTTTTTTAGGAATTTTGTATCCTGCAATTTTGCCTCTACAGAATTGTCTAATTTCTTGAGCAAGTTCTTCTGTAGGTTCGATACCATCATGGAGAACAACAATTGCCGTAACAGCTTCTCCCCATTTTTCATCCGGAATTCCAATTACAGCCACATCTTTAACAGCAGGATGTTCTCCTACTACTTTTTCTACTTCTGATGGATATACATTTTCTCCACCTGTAATAATCATATTTTTCTTTCTATCAACTAAAACATAATAGCCATCTTCATCTTTGTAAGCCATATCTCCAGCGCTAAACCATTCGCCATGAAAAGCTTCTTTTGTAGTATCTGGTAATTTCCAATATTCTTTAAATAACATTGGACCACGAGAATAGAGTTCTCCAACTTCTCCTTGAGGCACTTCATTCCCTTCTTCATCCAGTAATTTTATTCTATCTGTTCCAATAACTTCCCTACCAATTGATCCTAATTTTTTTAATTGATCTTCAGGTCTCAATAATGTAACAAGACCTGCCTCTGTAGAGCCATAAGCTTCAAAAAGTTCTGAATTTTTAAAATATTCTAAAATTCCAAGTTTTGTATCTTTTCTTGCAGGAGCAGAAGAACATAATAATTTTCTAATGCAGCTTACATCATATTTATTTTTAACTTCATCTGGTAATGCTAAAATCATAATATAGTGAGTTGGAACAAGAGATGTAAAGGTTATTCTTTCTTCAGAAATTGTTTTTAATAAATGTTCAGGATCAAAACTCTTTCTATTATAAACACAAACACCACCATATGTGTAGGTGAATACAAATGAATAAAAAATTGAATTAATGTGGCACATAGGCATTACAAGAAGACCTATGTCATCTCTATTAAAACCAAACTCTGCAATGTTTATTAGATAAAAAGCAGTGAAACTTTCATGAGTCCTCACAACTCCTTTTGGTTTTCCAGTTGTTCCACTTGTATACATAATAACCCAAACATCTTCTGGTAAAACCTTTACATCTGGTTCTTCAGGGGAACCATCTTTTATAATTTTTTCGTAGCTTAAAAAGCTGTCAGGAATATTATCATCACCAAAATAGATAAAGTTTTTACTGAGTTCAGGATTTAATTTGTCTCTAATAGAATTAGCTCCTTCAGCAAATTCTTTTTGAATAATAAAAGCTTTTGCTTCTGAATTTTGTAAAATATATTCATATTCAGCTGGTGGCATTCTAAACATAATAGGAACAGCAATTAACCCAGCTTTTGCACATGCCCCATAAATTTCCATCCATTCTACACAATTGTAAGCAATTATTGCAATTTTATCTCCTTTCTTCAACCCAAGATCAAGCAATCCGTTTGCAAGCTTGCAACATCTTTCATTCCATTCTTTGAAAGTCATACTTCTTGATAAGTCTTTAGCTCCCATTTTATCGGGATATAGATATGCTGCCATTCTCAATACTTCTCCAACATGTAGCCATTTTGCCATTTAATTCCTCCTTTTGTATATTTTTTTATACATTGAATTTTAGTAATAAAAGTCAAAAATGTATATTAGATTATACAAAAAATGTATACAAATTATTTTCTACACTTAAAAAAAGAGATAAATTTTAAAACTTTCTTGAAATTTCTTAGTTTTAAGTTAAACAATATTAATGCCATAATTAAATGGCAAAATAATTGCAAGTGAAAATAAAAAATTGTTTTGGAGGATAAGTATGGCTGAAAACAAACCAAAGTTAAAAATTGCAATTGTTGGAGCAGGTGCTCTTGGAGGAACATTTGGAGCATTATTAACAGATGCAGGCTTTGATGTTACACTTGTTGAAATTGACAAAAGAAGAGTTGATGCAATTAAAAAAAATGGAATTGTTTTACATATGCCAGATGGCACAATTAAAACTGTTAAAGTAAAAATTACAGATGATCCTAAAACTGTAGGGATTGTTGATATTGTACAAATTTCTGTTAAAGGATACCATACACATTCTGCTGCAAAAACTGCTTTACCAATGATTGGAGATAATACTTATGTGCTTTCTGTTCAAAATGGAATTGGAAATCTTGAAGTTATAGCAAATGTTGTTGGAAAAGAGAAGGTTATAGGAGGTGTTACAGCTCATAGTGCAATGCCAATATCTTATCATGAGATAAAATATGCTGGTGGAATGGGTGGAATATGGATTGGGAGATATGATGGTAAAAAAGATAAAAGGCTCGAAGAGATAGCAAAAATTTTTAATGAAGCTGGATTTACTACAGAAATAATTGAAGGGAATATTGAAGTTCCTATATGGAGAAAACTTCTTGCTAATGTCGCGTGTAATGCAGTTGCAGCGATTACAGGATTTACTGGAAATCAATTATTGGGCTGTGAGCATACAAGGGAGCTAATAATTAAGTTAGCAGAAGAAACAGCAGAAGTTGCTAAAGCAAAAGGTCTGGAGTTTGATGAGTTAAATTATGCTGGTGCTTTTGTTTTAAAAGCATTGTCTGGAGTTAAAGATAATAAAATTTCAATGCTTCAGGATATTGAAGCTAAAAGAAGGACTGAAATTGATACATTGAATGGTGCCATAGTAAGAGAAGGGAAAAAATATGGAGTGCAAACACCATATAATGAGACAATTACATTGATTATAAAGTCTTTAGAGCAGAAAATTCTTTGGGAATTGAAGGGATTAATTTAATTTTGATTGACAAACAAAATTTGATTTCTTATGAGTTGGGAAGAAAAAATAAAGGAGGTTAATGATGAGTTACAATTTTCTAAACATTGAAGTAGATGAAGGGGTTGGTATTATAAATTTAAACAGACCACCTGCAAATTCATTAAATGAAGAATTTACAGCAGAACTTGGAAAAGCTTTTGATGAGGTAAAAAATAATGATGAAATTAAAGTTGTAATATTAAAAAGCAACCTTCCAGGTTTCTTCATTGCTGGGGCAGATATTAAAATGTTTGCTCAAATGACTCCAGAGCAGGGGAAACAAGTATCAAAAGATCTACAAGAGGTTATTAATAAACTTGAAGATATGGAGAAAATTAGTATTGCTGTACTTAGTGGTTTTGCTCTTGGAGGAGGTTTAGAAGTAGCTCTTGGTTGTGACTTTAGATTTGCATGCAAGAAAGTAAAAATAAAGGATAAAGATAGAGATGTAATGATTGGGCTTCCAGAAACTAATCTTGGTTTATTACCTGGTGCAGGAGGGACTCAAAGATTATCAAGGGTAATAGGGCCAAAAAAAGCATTATTTTTTATTTCTCAAGGTGCTCAAATGACAGCTGAAGAAGCTTTTAGATTGGGAATTATTGAAAAATTATATGATACTGCAGATGAACTTTTTGAAGAATCATTAAAATTTGCAAAAATGCTTGCTAAAAGAGCTGTAAAAGCTATTGGATATGCAAAATATGCAATTTATAAAGGATATAATAAAGATATGCCTGAAGCATTAGCAATTGAATGTGAAATGTTTTATAAAGCTTTTCAAACTGAAGATTGTAAAGAAGGATTGAATGCATTTATTGAAAAAAGAAAACCAGAATTTAAAGGAAAATAAATAGTGCGGAGTGCGGAGTCTGGAGTACGGAGAAATAAAAACTCCTGACTCAAGTCTCCAGACTCCCGACTAAAAATATAGGAGGTAAAGTTATGAAATTTGAAGATATTAAAAAAATTGGAGTTTGTGGCGCTGGTAGTATGGGAAGTGGTATTATTCAAATTTGTGCTATGGCAGGATATGAAGTACAGGTTCTTGAAGTTAGTGAACAGGCCTGGGAAAGAGGAAAAAGCTTAATTGACGGCAGTTTAAAAAGATTTTTGAAAAAAGAGAAAATTACACAAGACGATTATGATGCAATATGGAAACGTATAAGTTTTTCTACAGATGTTGCTCCATTTAAAGATGTTGATTTTGTTATTGAAGCTGTTTTTGAGAATTTTGATGTAAAAAAAGAAACATACAACAAATTAGATGAGGTTTTAAGAGAAGATGTAATTATTGCATCCAACACATCATCAATTTGTATTACAGACCTTTCTTCAGTAACAAAGAGACCAGACAAATTTATTGGAATGCATTTTTTTAATCCAGTTCCAATGATGAAGCTTGTAGAAGTAATTCCTGCTCTACAAACTTCTGAAGAAACAGTTGAAATTACTATGCAATTAGCTAAAAAAATTGGAAAAGAGCCAGTTAAATGTACAGATACTCCTGGTTTTATTGTGAACAGATTACTTGTTCCAATGTTTATTGAAGCTGCAAGAATGGTGGAAGAAGGTGTTGCTACTCCAGAAGATATTGATAAAGCTATGAAACTTGGAGCTGGTATGCCTATGGGACCATGCGAGTTAATGGATTTTACAGGTGTTGAAATAACATATCATGTTGGTAATATTTTTTATGAATATACTAAAAACGCATACTTTAATCCACCACACTTATTAAGAAAGATGGTTAAAGCTGGATATCTTGGGAGAAAAGCAGGAAAGGGATTTTATGATTATGATAAATAGTGCGGAGTATGGAGTCGGGAGTGCGGAGAAATAAAAAACTCCTGACTCCCGTCTCCCGACTCCAGACTAAAAAATAAAGGAGGTTTGCCATGAATTATGGCTATTATGCAAAAATAAACGCTCAAAAATTTCCAAATAAAGAATGTTTAATTGAAAGGTCTTATGTAACAAATACAAGAAGATCCCTCACTTGGAAAGAGTTTAATGATGCTATTAATCAATGCGCTAATTTTTTAAAAAATGAACTTGGAATTAAAAAAGGTGATTTTGTAATGCATCTTCAGATGAATACTCTTGAATGGATAATTACATACTTTGGAATTATTAAGCTTGGAGCGATTGTTGTCCCATTAAATTTTAGATTTGTTGAAGCAGATATTGAGTATGCTGCTAATGTTTGTAAAGCAAAAGTTTTCATGCTTGGTCCAGAATTTGTTGAAAGAGTAAATAATGTCAAAGATAAGATGCCATTTATTGAGAAATATATTTATGTAGGAGAAGGAGAAACTCCAGAAGGAATGATTTCTTATTTTGATACAATTGCAAAGTATGAAGACAAATCAGAAGCTCTTGTTGATGTGCCAGATGACCATGAAATTGCAATGATGTTTACATCTGGAACAACTGGTAAACCAAAACCAGTTATCCATACCCATGGTTCATTAAATGCAACAGCTATTGGAAATGGAATGAGTTATTTTGTTGAGAGAGAAGATAATTATCTATTTTTCCTCCCATTGTATCATTCAGGAACGTTCTTTTTATGGGCACCATTTTATGCAACAGGAGCAACAGGAACATTATTAAAAGAATTTAAAGAGCCTGAATGGATATTAAGAGCATTATCAGATGAAAAATGTACAGATGTTCTTTTTGTTGTAC
>JALVYZ010000007.1 GCA_027037705.1 bacterium
AAGAGTTTGAGACAATAACAAGACATAAAAAGGAATTTATAGAAGGTGCAAAAGAGCCTAATTCTCGTTATATAATTATTAAACAAAGCGAAGAAGATAAAAACAAAAAACCCAAAAAAATATATGTACCTATAGGAGGAAATAAATAGGTACGAATATTAAAATGAGAAACCGAAAAATTCTTGTAAATCTTCTCATAATATCATTTATATATACAGAATATCCATACATTCCAAATATAAAAACTTGTATTTAAAATAGAGTTTTAGTCAAACTTTTATATTTAGATATGGGAGAGTCAATATTTTATAAAGGAGTTGCGCTTTCAAAAATAAATGAGTTTAGTGAAGAGCAATATAAAAGAATAAAGGATAAGGTATATAGAAGTATAATAAATGAACTTCATGAAAAGCAGATAGGAGATTATGAAAATAGTATAGATAATATCTACAAGAAATATGTTGAAAATCTTGCAAATGATGCACTTATTATTTACGATTTTATAGAAAATGCCTTAATGTCTGGTGCCTATTTAACAAAAATTAATATGGCTGTCAGTTTTGTTGGTGTTGTGAGTTTATATACAGGTTTTAGATATTATCCTGATCATGGTAATATATTTGAGAAATATCTTTACCTTCTTAAAAAAGATGTAGAAGCTGTTATAGGAGCTTCAAAAAGCTTGGCTCATTTTTTTATAAATATACCTCATTATATTGATGCCCTTGATAAAGCTATATCTAATCACCCAGAATTTTTTACCTTTTTAGCTAATTTAATTATGGCTTACGGAGCCCTGGCTTTAGGATTTGTTGTGAGTGTTGTAGGGGAATATATTCTACATACTCCTTTACCTAAATTAGGAACTATTGTAGGGGCAAGCATAACATTGACAACACCAGTAAAATATATCTTTGATACTATAAATATGATGAGAATAAAAAGAAAGGATAAAAAACTTCTTAAAAAATATAATTTGGATTTAGAAGATTTAGCAGTTAAAGTTGGTAATCTTGCAGTAAAATATTATCTTAATATATCTATGGAGCAGTTTGAGAAGAAAATGAAAATAGGACAAGAGCAGGTTAAGAGATGGATAATTAATACATTCCTTTTCATAGGTAAAGAGTATGGTAAGGAATTAGATGAAGAGAATGTTCGCCTTATGACAGATGTAATTTATCATTCCCTCTCTAATAAAAAGATCAGAAAGGTTCTTGATAACATGTCTATCTCAGAAAAATTTCTTATTTATTTACTTACAGATCTTGATGATAAGATGTCAAAAGCGAGGATCGGCTTTTGAATGTTATTTTCTTTATGACATAACTGGAAGATTTTAGAATTTCTTAAGTGTAATAAAGATTTTTTCTTGACTTTGATAACTATAATATATTATTAGCATATTATGCAAAAAGTATGTAAATCTACTTTACAACAATTTAGAGAGAATAGTAAGAAAATAGTTTATGTATTAATAATTTTAGGATTTTTATCTCTTATTACTTCTGTATATGCCAGGAATAAAAAGGAGAATATTT
>JALVYZ010000008.1 GCA_027037705.1 bacterium
CGGACATTAAAGTCTTGAATCAAGGAATTAGAAATGCACAAGACGCTATTTCATTAATTCAAACTGCTGACGGTGCATTAAGTGTTATTGATGAAAAATTAATTAGAATGAAAGAACTCGCTGAACAGGCTGCTACTGGTACTTATACTTCTGTTCAGAGACTTATGATTGATTCTGAATATCAACAAATGGCATCAGAAATCACAAGAATTGCTAATGCAACAGACTTTAATGGAATTAAATTACTTGACGGAACTTTATCAAGTAATTACATCAATCCTGCACAATGGAGTAATGATCATGATGGAAGTGAATTAGATGCAACTGGTCCATTAAAAATTCACTTTGGGACTGGAAATGATTCATCAGAAGATTACTATTTTATAGCTATTGGAAGTGCAACTGCATCTTCTCTTGGAGTTGGAAACTCTGTAAGTGCAACTAAAGCTGGTTATACAATTAGTACACAATCTGCTGCTCAAGCTGCTCTTTCTGCTCTTGATGAAGCTATCCAATCTAAAGATAGAATTAGAGCAGCACTTGGAGCAATACAAAACAGATTAGAAAACACAATTACAAATTTATCAATTCAAGCAGAAAACCTACAAGCAGCTGAATCCAGAATATCAGATGTTGATGTTGCTACTGAAATGACAGAATTTGTAAGAAATCAAATACTTGCACAATCTGGTGTTGCAATGCTTGCGCAAGCAAATAGTTTACCTCAATTAGCATTACAACTTCTTGGATAGTTTAAAAGAATCCTGAATCATTCTAAAACATGATTCAGGATTCTTTTATCTTTTAAAAATTCATCAAGAATTCTTGATGTAGCTCCCCATATTAAATTATTTTTATAATAATAAAAAGTATTATAATAAATTCTTCCTTCAATCTTTAAAGGAACTCTAACTCTAAATTTACCATTTAATAAATGTTCTATAGGCACAATTAAAATTTTTTCAACTTCTTCTTCGCAAATATTAAAAACTAATTTTTCTTTTTTGGATTTACCAATAAATGGGACAACATCAATATGGGTGACAAGAGTTTGAAAATGGTTCATTTCCCCTAAAATTACTATATCATCAGGTTTAACTCCAATTTCTTCTTCAGTTTCTCTTAACGCAGTATCCACAAAAGAACTATCATATTTATCATCAAAAATCCCTCCTGGAAATGAAACTTCACCAGGATGGATATTTAAATTTTTATTTCTTTTAATAAATATAATTGATTTATTGTAAATTAAAATTAAGACTGCTGCTTTTTTTATCATTTATACAATCATAATACTCTCTTAATTCCTCTAATTGCCTGTTGAATCCTTAGTTCATTCTCTACAAGAGCAAATCTCACATATCCTTCACCATATTCTCCAAAGCCAATGCCGGGAGACACTGCAACTTTTGCCTCTTTAATTAAAAATTTAGAAAACTCTAACGAACCCATTTCCTTATATTGCTCTGGTATTTCAGCCCAGACAAACATTGTTGCTTTAGGTGGATTGACTTTCCATCCAATTCTATTTAAACCGTCAATTAGTTTGTCTCTTCTTCTACGATATATTTCACAAATTTCAGCTATGCAACTATCATCTGAGTTAAGAGCATGAATTGATGCAATTTGTAAAGGCTGGAAAACTCCATAATCCAAATAACTTTTCAATCTTGCAAGAGCATGAATTAAAGTTTTATTACCAACAGCAAATCCTATTCGCCAACCTGCCATACTATAACTTTTACTCATAGAATAAAACTCAACACAAACATCTTTAGCTCCTTTTACCTGAAGAATACTTGGAGGTTCATACCCATCAAAAGAAATATCCGCATATGCAAAATCATGAATAACATACATATTATATTCTTTTGCAAACTCAACAATTTTTTCAAAAAATTTAATGTCAACACTTCTTGTTGTAGGATTATGAGGATATGATAAAACAAGAACCTTTGGAGGAGGCCATGAAGCTTTTATTGTTTTTTCGAGATTAAAAATAAATTCTTCTTCCTCGCTTAATGGTAATGTTCTAACATCCCCACCAGCTATAACAACAGAATAAAAATGAATTGGATAAAATGGATCTGGAACTATAACAGAAGTTCCTGGATTAGTGATAGCTAAAATTAAATGAGCAAATCCTTCTTTTACCCCAATTGTTGTGACTGCTTCTGTTTCAGGATCAAGGTCAACATTATATTTTTTTTTATATCTATTACAAATTGCCAATCTTAATTTATATATACCCTTTGAAGCAGAATATCTATGATTTCTTGGATTATATAGAGCTTCTGCTGCTTTATCAACAATATGCTGTGGGGTTGGTATATCAGGATTACCCATTCCTAAATCAACAATATCTTCACCTTCTCTCCTTAACTTTAATTTTAAATCATTAACAATTGAAAATACATAGGGTGGGAGTCGCTTAATTCTATAAAACTCTTCCACATTAACCTCCATCATGTAAAAAAATATTATTTTTTCCTTTATGGTTTTTAACAGTATAAAGAGCCTCATCTGCAAATCTCAACAAATCATCTTCATTTTTTATTAATTCTTCTTTTCCTACAAATGAGCTCATTCCAATACTGACTGTTACATTAATTTTATTTAATTCATACCAAAAATCAAATGATTTTATATTATTTAAAATTCTTTCTGCAATTTTTATTAAATCATTATCTGTAGCATTAGGTAGGATTAAAATAAATTCATCTCCTCCATATCTTGATACAATATCTATATTTCTTACACTGTTTAAAATTATTTTAGCAACATTCTTTAATACAAAATCACCTGCAAGATGACCATAAGTATCATTTACATTTTTAAAATCATCAATATCTATTATTATTAAACCCAATGGTGTATTATATCTTTTACTCTCAAGATACTTTAATTTTAACATTTCCCTAAAATACCTAAAATTAAAAACTCCAGTTAATTCATCTCTTATTGAAAGTTCTTTAAGTTTTTTATTTACATCTCTTAATTCTATTTCTAACAATTTTCTTTTTGTTATATCATTTACAAATCCCTGTAAGGAAATATCATCATCATACTTTATACGATTTAAAAATAATTCAACATAAATGGTTTGATCATCTTTTCTTTTTAATTTAGCCTCTAATGGTAACTTAACAATTTCATTATTTATTATTTTTAAACTTATATCATCAAATATTTCCCTATATTTTTCACCTAATATTTGAGTGAAATTTAAATCTTTTAATCTTTTTTCAGAATATCCTATTAACTCTTGAAACTTTTTATTAAAATATATAAATTTATTATTTTTTATAATAAACATCCCTATTGATGCATTTTCTAATAAACTTCTAAACCTTTCTTTTTGTTTTTCTAATTCTTTTTTAAATAATATTAAGTTTGATACATCAAAGAGATATCCAGCTGTACCAACTTCTTTCCCATTTTTATAAATTAAACTTGCATTAACTAAAAAAGGAATTTCTTCTCCATATCTTGTTAAACCAACTGTTTCATAATCTACTAATTTTCCAACTCCACCATATTCTTTGCTTTTTAATAATCTCATTATTTTTCGAGCTTCTTCTATCCCTCCTTTATAAAGATCACCAACAAAAATTTTTTCTTTAAATTCATTCAAAGGATATCCAAATTTCTCCTCAAAAGTTTTATTAGCATATGTAATATAGCCTTTTTTATCACATTGGATTATTACGGATGGAGAAATATCAAAAAGTATTTTAAACTCATTTAAATTTTGTTTACAGGAAAAAATTTTCTGAAAAAAATTCATATTGAACCTTTAAAATTTCAATAAAGAATATACATTATAGTCTTTTAGTTTCTCTCTCCCTTTTAAAAATTCTAACTCACATAAAAATCCACATTCAACAACGACTCCTCCTAACCTTTCTACTAATTCTATTGTAGCTCTAACTGTCCCTCCAGTAGCAAGCAAATCATCAACAATAATTACTTTATCTCCTTTTTTTATTGCATCTTTATGAATTTCTAAAATATCTTTCCCATATTCTAATTCATATTCTGCAGTTATCTTTTCTCCTGGCAATTTTCCCTTTTTTCTTATAAGAACAATCCCTTTACATAACTTATATGCTAATGCAGCACCTATTAAAAAACCTCTTGCTTCTATTCCTACAATATACTTAAAATCTGTATTAATATACCTATTCCCAAATAAATCTACTGCTTTTTGAAAACCTGCTGCATCATTTAATAAAGTTGAAATATCTTTAAAAACTATACCAGGCTTAGGAAAATCAATAATATCTCTTATTTTTTTCTTTAAATTTTCCATAGTTATATACCTCATCCAAAAAATTCAGGCTTAACTTTCAACAAATAAAATCTTAATTTACTTAATGCATTTTCTTCTATTTGTCTAATCCTTTCTCTTGTTAAATTCATTGTTTTTCCTATTTCTTCTAATGTCATTGGAGCTTCATCTATTAAACCAAATCTCATAATAATAATTCTTCTTTCTTTTTCTGTTAAAACATTGAGCCATTTAAATAAATTTTCAAATAATTCCCTTCTCTCATATGATTTAATTGGATCAATTACATTACTATTCTTTATTAATTCTTCTAAACATGCATTATCAGAATCAGAATAGTTTAATGAGTATAAATTTTTCCCTTTTTCAATAAAGTCCTCAATTTTACCTAAATCTATTCCTACCTTATTTGCTGCTTCAATTTTATCATTTAATGAAAGTGTTTTATTATGATTAAGTATTTTAAAAAAACATCTCAAAATATCATCAATATGAGAAGGTATTTTTATAATTGAATTAGAATTTATCGCTCTTTTTATTCTCTGTTTTATCCACCATGCAGCATAAGTAGAAAATTTTATCCCTCTATTTATGTCATATTTATCAACTGCTTTTATTAGACCAATATTTCCTTCAGAAATTAAATCAAGGATTGAAATGTTTGGCATATTTTTATGCAAATTTTTTGCTATATTAACCACTAATTTTAAATATGCATTTATTATTTTTTCTTTAGCATCTTTAGCATCTTTAGCACCTTTTTTTACTTTTATAAATAATTCAGATTCTTCTTCTTTAGAAAGATCTGGAATTTTATTTACTTCATTTAAATATTTTTGTAATATATTATTATTGGACATTTTTGAAATTATTTATAATTACATTATTTTTATCTATCCATCCTTTTTTTCCATCTTGTAACATTACATATAAAAAATCTTTATGTTTTTCAAGAACATAAATTTTTACTCCCTGGTTTACAGTAGATATTATTTTATTTTTTTTATTAAAATCACTAAAAAGCTTACTTTCATCATTTATAACATATCCAAATTTTAAATAATTAAAAGAATAATAACTCCATAGGAAATTCAAAATAAATATTAAAAATAATATAAATG
>JALVYZ010000009.1 GCA_027037705.1 bacterium
TAATAAAAGTATGGAGATTAAAATAATTAATTTAAATAGTATATCTTTTGAAAATTTCATCCCACTTTCCTGTAAGTCTTAGTATTATTTCAGCTATTTCTCTAACAGCTCCTTTGCCACTTTCTCTTTCTGTAACGAAATCAGCAATTTTTTTACATTCTTCAACTGCATTTTTAACAGAAAATGAAGCTCCAACTCTCTTCATAACAGGTATGTCTACAATATCATCCCCACAATAAGCAATTTCATCATAATTTAAATTTTTTATTTCCATTATTTTGTGAAGAGATTCAAGTTTGTTATGAGATTTCTGAATTATTAAATCAATACCTAATTCTTTTGCTCTAATTTCTACAACTTTTGATTCTCTACCTGTAATAATTCCAGTATCAATCCCAGCTCTTTTTAATAGTTTCAAACCATGACCATCTTTTACATTAAAAAATTTTGATTCTATACCATTGCTATCAAAAATAATTCTACCATCTGTTAGCACACCATCAACATCTAATATAAGCAGTTTTATCTTTTTTAATTTTTCTCTTAATCTCATTTTTCAAAAAAGTTTATAATGCAGTTACATATATAATCAATTTCATTATCTTCTAAATATGGATTTATTGGAATACTTAAAATTTCATTAGCTATTTTTTCAGCTACTGGGAAATCACCTTTTCTGTATCCTAAATATTTAAAGCATTCCTGTAAATGAAGAGGGATTGGATAATGAACTGCAGTTGGAATTCCATTTTGATTTAAATATTTTTTTAATAATTCTCTTTTAGAAGTTAAAATTGAAAATTGTGCCCAGGTGCTTAATCTATTATTTTTTATTTTTGGTAAAGTCAATTCAGGACAATTTTTTAATTTTGCAATATATTTATTTGCAACATTATTTCTTTTTTCTATTTCTTCTGAAAATATATTTAGTTTTTCTAATAAAATCGCAGCTTGGAGAGTATCCATTCTCCCATTAATACCAATATATTTATGATTATACCTTTCTGTTTGTCCATGAACTCTTAAAGCTTTCATTTTTATATAAAGTTCTTCGTTATTTGTAAATATTGCCCCCCCATCTCCATAACATCCTAATGGTTTTGCTGGGAAAAAACTTGTACACCCAATATCAGTTAAATTACAACTTTTTTCCCCTTTATACTCTGCACCAAAACTTTGAGCCCCATCTTCTATTACTGTTAAATTATATTTTTTTGCTATTTTATTAATTTCATCAATTTCTGGAATTTGACCAAACAAACTAACAGGAATAATAGCTTTTGTCTTTTCTGTAATCTTTTCTTCTATAAGTTTATGATTTATGTTAAAAGTTTCTTTTTCTATATCAACAAATACAGGTTTAGCTCCTAAAAGTGATACAACTTCTGCAGTTGCAATAAAAGTGAAAACAGGTGTGATTACCTCATCTCCAGGTGAAATCCCAATTGAAAGAAGAGATATAAGTAAAGCATCAGTACCACTTGAAACTGTTATGGAATATTGAGCATTGCAAAATTCTTTTAATTTTTCTTCAAGTTCAGATACCTCTTTACCCAATATAAATTGTGAGGAGGCAAGAACTTCATTTAATCTCTTTTTTATTCTTTTTTCCAGATAATGATATTGTTTATTAATGTTGGCAAAATCAATTTTCATAATCTTTAAATAACAGCAAGATTCTAATTTTGTCAATGATAAATTATTTGAAATTTTTATCTTTAAATGATAGTAAAGGATTATGGAACAATATATTGAAGTTGAATATTTATTAGAAAAAAAAGATTTGTTAAAAATTGAGTTAATTTCAGGTGGAAAAGGGCTAAAAAACTTAATTAAATATCCTAAGATACAAAAAAAAGGACTGGTTTTTGCTGGAGTTTTAGAAGCATTAAGAGATGATAGAGTTCTAATTATTGGAAATACAGAAATAACATATTTTAAAACTTTAAACAATTATCAATTGAGACAGGGTCTTGAAAATATATTTTTAAAAAAAATTCCAGCAATAATAATAACAAATAATCTTAAACCACCAGCTGAATTAATAAAGCTATGTAGTATGTATAATTGTCCGTTATTTAAATCAAGTCTACCAACTTCAGAATTAATATTAAGATTAACAAGAATTTTAGAAGATAAGTTATCTCCAAAGTCTTATGTTCACGGAGTAATGGTTGATATACATGGCATAGGGACATTAATAGAAGGTGAAAGTGGGATTGGAAAAAGTGAGATCGCGTTAGAAATTGTTCAAAAAGGACACAGATTAGTGGCTGATGATGTTGTAAAATTAAAGTTTCTACCTCCAGACTTTATTATTGCAGAACCAGTTGAAGAGCTAAAAAATCATATTGAAATAAGAGGGTTAGGAATAATTAATATAGAAGAACTTTTTGGGATAAGTGCCATTAGATTACAAAAAAGACTTGATTTAATAATAAGCTTGATAAAAATTGATGAGAACACAGAATTTGATAGATTGGGATTAACTAATAATAAGAAAAAAATATTAGGAATAGATATTCCAATGATAAAATTGCCAGTTTCACCAGGCAGGAACATTGCAATGTTAATAGAAATCTCTGCAAGAATATTTATGTTAAAAAGATATATGAACTATGATCCAACTAAAAAATTTATTGAAAAGCTATACAGGAATAATTAAAATATGGAATGTTATATAATTACAGGGCTATCAGGAAGTGGGAAAACTACAGTTTTAAAAGCATTTGAAGATTTAGGTTATTATTGTATTGATAATATACCTACTATTTTAATCCCTGATGCTATTTCTATTTTGATTTCAAAAACAAATATATCTAAGGTTGCGCTTGGAGTTGATATTAGAGAGCAAGTTTTCATTAATAAATTTGAAGAAGTTTTTAAAACTTTACAAAAAGAATACAAGTTTGTAAAAATTATTTTTTTATATGCAGAGGAAAATATTTTACTCAGAAGATTTAAGGAAACAAGAAGGCAGCATCCTTTAAAAAATTTACCATTAATTGAAGCAATAAGAACAGAAAATAAAATTTTAGAATTTATTAAAGAGAAATCAGAATATATAATTAATACCTCTTATTATACTGTTCATGAATTAAAAAAATATATTTACGACAATTTTTCTGATAAAAGCGATGATATTTTTAATGTTAATATTATTTCATTTGGATATAAAAATGGAATTTTACTTGAGGGAGATCTAATCTTTGATGTTAGGTTTATTCCAAATCCTTTTTTTGTTGAGGAGTTGAGAGACAAAACTGGAAATGATGAAGAGGTATGTAGTTTTGTTTTTAAATTTGAAATTACAAAAGTTTTTTATAAAAAATTATTAGACTTTTTAAAATTTGTTATTCCAGAATATAAAAAAGAAGGAAAAAGTATTTTAATAATTGGAATAGGTTGCACAGGAGGAAAACATAGGTCTGTCGCAATTGCAAATAGACTTTACAATGATTTAAAAGATAATTTCCCAATGGAAATTAGGCATAGAGATCTTTAAAAGGAGAATATTTATGAATGGAATAATAATTGTAGGACATCGGAATTTGCCACAGGTATTATATGAAATAATAAATGATATGGTTGGCAACAATGATAATTTTGATTATGTAAATGTTTATCCTGATGATGACCCTGAAAAGGTTAAGGAACAATTGGATAAAAAAGTAAATAAAATGAAATCTAAATATAAAACTATTTTAATATTAACAGATATGTTTGGAGGAACACCATCTAATTTAGCTTTAACTTTTCTTGAAAAGGGAAAAGTTGAGGTTATTACAGGCGTTAATTTGCCAATGATATTAAAGCTAAAGCTCTCTGAAAAAGATTATTCTTTCAATGAAATAGTAAAATTTATCAAAGATTATGGTAAAAGAAATATTTGTATTGCTTCTGAATTATTGGGGTGTTAAAATGATAGAAAAAGAATTTGTCATTAAAAATAAATTAGGATTTCATGCAAGAGCTGCTGTAAAATTTGTCCAATTGGCGAGTAAATTTAAATCAGATGTCGTTGTTATTAAAAACGATTTAGAGGTATCTGGTAAAAGTATTATGGGTGTATTAATGTTAGCAGCTTCAAAAGGTTCTAAAATTATTCTCAGGATTAGTGGAGATGACGAAGAAGAGGCTTTAAAGCAGCTGGGAGGTTTGATCGAAGATGGCTTTGGAGAAGATTGAATTAACAGGGATACCAGCTTCTCCTGGTATCACAATTGGAAAGGCATTTTTAGCTAATAAAAAAAAGGTGAAAAGACCTAAGTACAAAATTAGCAGTGAAGAAGTTCCACATGAAGTTTCAAGGTTTTATGATGCAATAAATTATGTAATAGAAAATCTTACTTCTTTAAAAGAAAAATTAAATAAAGAAGATAGGGATATCTATAAAGAGGAATTATTAATTTTAGATATGCAGATATTACTTCTAAACGATTCAATGGTAGCAAAAAGGACTGTTAATACAATTAAAGAAAAGAAAATAAATGCAGAATGGGCTTTAGAAATAAGCTTAAATGATGTTTTTGAAAAATTTAAACAAATTGAAGATGAATATATTGCTGAAAGAAAAGATGATATAAAATTAGTATTTGAAAAAGTATTTTCAAAATTAAGTGGGGAAAAATACTCAAAGATAGAAAATATTAAAAAACCAGTTATCCTTATTGGGCATGATTTTTCACCAAGTGATACTATAAAGATGAATTTTTCTAAAATTAAAGGTTTTATCACAGAAGTAGGGAGTAAAACTTCACATACCTCAATTATTGCAAGAAGTATGGAAATCCCAGCAGTTGTGGGAGTAAAAAATGTAACTGATATAGTTAATGGTGGGGATGATATAATATTAGATGGTTTTAAAGGGGTTGTAATAGTTAATCCAGACGAAGAAACTTTAAAAAAGTATAAAGAAAAGAAAGAAAACTATGTAACATTTTTAAACAACCTTATGCAAAAAAAGGAGTTACCTGCTTTAACCAAAGATGGAGTTAAAATAGAAGTTTATGGAAATATAGAAATGCCAGATGAAGTTGTATCTGTTGTTGAACATGGAGGGGAGGGTATTGGATTATTCAGAACTGAATATCTTTTTCTATCTAACGATAAATTGCCAGGAGTTGATGAACATTGTGAAACTTACAGAAAAGTTGCAGAAAAGATATATCCATCAACTCTCATTATAAGAACAATAGATATTGGCGCAGACAAGATTTTAAAAAATTATGAATCAGATTATAATTTAAATCCAGCAATGGGATTAAGAGCAGTAAGATTTTGTTTTAAGTATCCTGAAATTTTTATCAACCAGTTAAAGGGAATTTTATTGGCACACAAAGATTTTAAAAATATAAAGATATTATTTCCAATGGTTTCAGGTTTAGTTGAAGTAGAAAAACTATTGGAAT
>JALVYZ010000010.1 GCA_027037705.1 bacterium
TTTTTTATTCCATCAAAAAGAATTTCAACATTTTTTTTTCTTTCTTCATAACTTAATTTTGGAAATAATGATGCAGACTGTGCTGGAATTGAAAAAAAATCTTTTAAAAATTCAATATCTAAATTCATTTCTAATTTTTTTTCTGTTATATCTTTAAATCCATAATTTTCAAGTGATTTAAGGCAATTTTCATAGGTAGAAATTACCTGTTTTTTAGGTAGAATAAAATTAGAATTTTTAAATGCTTTTATAAATAAATCATTCCCATTTTCATCTATTATTTCTGGATAGAATGAAAAAGCTATTGTCCCATTATCTTTTAAAATTTTAAATGAATTTTTAAAAACAGTTTCAATATCTGGCAAAATAAAAACAACTAAATTGAATAAAACATAATTAAAAAAATTTTCATCAAAATATTTATCTATTTTGGCAACATCACCAATTATGAAAGTAAATTCAGGAAAGATTTTTTTCCCGTAATTAATCATTCCATCTGATATATCAATTCCATATACATCTTTTGTAAAATTATCATAAATTGCTTTCATTGAATATCCAATTCCACATCCAGCATCTAAGACTTTGGAATTATTTTTTATATTAACGAATTTTGCGAGTTCTATAGTAAGATTATAAAAAAAATTATATTTTTTCTCAAAGTTAGAATAAATTTCAATGCTCTGGTTAAAATTATTTTTTACAATTTTTTTAACTTTGTTGACAAAATCACTTTCCATTTTTTTTAATCTCTTTCAGTAATTTATACTCTAATGAGTCAACTAAAGCTTGCCAGCTTGCTTCAATTATATTTTGTGATACTCCAACTGTAGTCCATTTGTCTTCTTCATCTTCTGATTCAATTAAAACTCTTGTTAATGCAGCTGTTCCTTGTTCAGAAGACAATATTCTAACTTTATAATCACTTAATTTTACACTCTCAATTTCAGGATAAATTTTCTTTAGTGCTTTTCTCATAGCATTATCAAGAGCATTTACAGGTCCATCTCCAATTGAAGCAGTATGTTCAATAATATCATTAACTTTAACCATTATTGTTGCTTCTGCAATAGGTTCTTTATCTCCCTTTCTCTTTTCATCAATTACTCTAAATCCAATTAATTCAAAAAACGGTTTGTAAACTCCAGCTGCTTTTCTTACTAAAATTTCAAAAGAAGCATCTGCTCCTTCAAATTGAAAGCCTTTATTTTCTAAATCTTTTATTTTTTGTAATACTTCTTTTGCTAATTTACTATCAATGTCAATTTGTAACCCAAGCTCTTCTGCTTTTGATAAAATATTGCTTTTGCCAGAGAGATCAGAAATTACAATTTTTCTTCTATTGCCAACTAATTCTGGATTTATATGTTCGTAAGTTTCAGGAGCTTTTCTTACAGCACTGACATGTACTCCGCCTTTATGAGTAAATGCACTTGTGCCTACATATGGTTGATGACGATTATGTCTTTTATTTAAAATTTCATTAACATATCTTGATAGATAAGTTAATTTTTTAAGTGACTCTAACCCATT
>JALVYZ010000011.1 GCA_027037705.1 bacterium
ATAATAACTTTCAAGAGCTAATACCATTCCAGAGAATATTCCTGTGAGAGTTACTACAAATATTGAATTTACACCAATTACTTCTATCTGTTTTATTAAATTTTTTATTTTGAATGGAGGGGTAAAAATCCATTTGATTGTTTGAATAAAGAAAATTAACATTTTCCCCATTTCTTCTATAAAACTATAAATACTAAAACCTAAAATGTTAATTGTATTAATCATAAGAATAAATCCTTTTAACTCTTTTTCCTATTCCTGTGAGGACTTCATAAGAGATAGTCCCCATTTTTGATGCAATATTATCAACATCTATAATAAAGTTATCATCACCAAATAAAATGACCTCATCTCCTATTTTAGCATCAATATCATTTAGGTCTATTATCATCCAGTCCATACTAACAAGACCTAAAATAGGAACTTTTTTGTTTTTAATTAAAACTTCTCCTTTAGGAGAGAGGATTCTTGGATAGCCGTCAGCGTAACCAACAGGTACAAGTCCAGCTTTAAAATTATTAAAAGGAACTTTGAAAGTTTGTTTATATCCTATTGTCTGATTTTTATAAAATGTCTTAATATCTATTATTTTTGATGAGAATTCCATTACTGGTTTTAATCCTAATTTTATTTTTTTTTCTTTATTCCAATATGAGCCATATAACATTATTCCAGGTCTAACATAGTCAAAGTTAGCTTCTTTAAAATTTATAATTCCATCGCTATTCGAAATATGGAATTTTAAATTTTTGAATCCTTTTTCAATAAATAATTTTTTTACTCTTTCAAATATTTTAATCTGTTTTTCTGTAAAATTAACATTTTCATCTGCAGCTGGAAAATGTGAATATATCCCAGTTAAATTTAAATTATAAGATTTTAATTTTTCAATTAAAAAAGGTAAATCTTCTACAAAAATACCACATCTACCCATTCCTGTGTCAATATTTATATGAATCTCGAATTTATCATCTTTTGAAAAATAGTTAAAACAGTCAAAAGAGGTAATACTCAAAACATAATCATATTTTTTAGCTAATTCAACATCTTTTTTATAAATTTTTCCAAAATTTAAAACTTTTGCTTTGATATTTGCTTCAAAAAGTTCTTTTGCTTCATCATGGTAAGCAACAGCAAAAAAATTTATACCATTTTTATTTAAAAATTTAGAGATTTCAACTGCACCATGACCATAAGCATTAGCTTTAACAACAGCAATTATTTTTGTAGTAGGATTTATTAAATTTTTTATAATATTTATGTTATTAATTAAATTTTTTAATTTTATTTTTGCAATAGTTGGTCTTTCCTTTATTAACATGGTTTTTTTATAACTCTTTTTAAAAATTTTTCTTTTAATTTTTCTTTTAGTTCTTCTTTATTTTCAACTCCTTCAAGAGGAATGACTCCAGCTGCATATGTGTTATGTCCACCTCCGCTTCCTATCCCTCGTGTTAGATAAATTGCAACTTTTCCAGCGATTTTGTACTTTGATTTAGTTCTAATTGAAAAATAAAGATTGTTTTCAAATTCACTAAAAACCAGTACCCAGTTTTTATTTTTCATTCTAATAAAATAATCAGCAATTTCAGCACATATATCTGGATAATCCGCTTCTCCAACATCGCTAATAATTACATTTTTACAAAATATTGCATTGTTTAAAGCTTCACATGTTTTTTGATAATAATTTTTATTTAATGGTGGATGCTCAATCTTACCAAGAAGTTTAAATGAGACATAGTTATGGATAAAATCTAAAACATTGGCGTCTTTTTCAGTAAAATTTCTCGTAAATCCAGCAGTATCTGTTTTTATCCCATAATAAAGAGCAGTTGCGACTTTAGTGTCTGGTTCAATATTTAGTTTTTTTAAATACTCTCCAATAATGGTTGAAGTACTTCCATAATCTGGACGAATATCAACATATGTTGCTTTTAAAGATTGTTTTTTTAAAGGATGATGGTCTATAACTATTTTAGGAATATACTGTTTAGGAAGTGGTTGATTTTGTGACCCAAATTGAGCATCTAAAAGTGCAAAATTGGATTTCTTATTAAATTTTAAATCATTAATATGCTTTAAAGGAATTTTTAAAACTTTTATCATTTCTTTATTTTCTGCTCTTCCAATAATTCCATTATAAAAAAGTCGTGATTTTATTTTATATTGCTGGAAAATAAAGTGAAGACCAAAAGAAGAAGCAATGCAATCTGGATCTGGATTGTTATGAAGTATGATATTCCATCTTTTTTTTTCTTTTAATAATTCTAAAAATTTTTCCATTTAAATTTTAATTATCATTAATTCAGCTATTTTGCAAGTATTGAGTATAAAGTTAGGTCCCTGAAATTAGAAAAAATTTTGATAAAAAATATATAATTGATTTAAGTCAATTTATTTTTAAAATAATTATTATAGAAAAAGTTTAACATTAAATTTTAAAGGAGGTAAGAAAATGTTTTGTTTTCAATGTGAACAAACTGCAAAAAATAAGGGATGTGAAGTTAAAGGAGTATGTGGAAAATCTCCAGAGGTTGCAGCATTACAGGATTTATTAGTCTACATTTTAAAAGGTCTTGGTGCAGTAGCAACAGAAGGTAGAAAAGTGGGTGTGAATGAAAAGGATGTTAATGTTTTTACATGTGAGGCTATGTTTTCAACTTTAACAAATGTGGATTTTGACGCTGATAGGTTTGTTGAGTTAATAAATAGGGCTGTTCAGATTAGAGATGCATTAAAGGAAAAAGTAAAAGAAAATGGCGGTAACATTCCAGATTATGATGCTGTAAATTATATTCCTCCATCTTCAAAAGATGAAATGATTAAAGAAGGAGAAAAACATGGAATTAGAGCAGATAATCTTCCAGAAGATATTTTATCATTAAGAGAAACTTTAATTTATGGTCTTAAGGGAGTATGTGCTTATGCTGATCATGCTCAGATTTTAGGACAGGAAGATGATAAAGTTTATTCTTTTGTCCATGAAGCGTTAGGAAAGACACTTGATAAAAATTTAACTGTTGAAGATTATTTAGGTTTAGTTCTTAAATGTGGAGAAATTAATTTAAGAACAATGGAATTACTTGATGCAGCAAATACAGGTGCTTATGGGCATCCAGTTCCAACTAAAGTTCCTTTGGGACATAAAAAAGGGAAAGCTATTTTAGTATCAGGACATGATTTGAGAGACATGGAATTAATTTTGAAACAAACAGAAGGTAAAGGAATTTATGTATATACTCATGGTGAAATGTTGCCTTGTCATGGATATCCAGAACTTAAAAAATATGAACATTTTTATGGTCATTATGGAACAGCTTGGCAGAATCAAAGAAAAGAATTTGCTGAATTTCCTGGTGCAATTATAATGACTACAAATTGTATTCAAGAGCCTGCTGAAAGTTATAAAAAGAATATTTTTACTACTGGTTTAGTCGGCTGGCCAGGAGTGACACATATTGCAGATAAAGATTTTACTCCTGCAATTGAAAGAGCTTTAGAATTGCCAGGGTTTCAAGAAGATGAAGATAAAGGATTTGTAATGACTGGATTTGCAAGAAATGCAGTTTTAGGTGTGGCTGATAAGGTTATTGATTTGGTTAAAAATAAAAAGATAAGACATTTCTTTCTTGTTGGTGGATGTGATGGAGCAAGACCAAAAAGAAATTACTATACAGAATTTGTTGAAAAAACTCCATCAGATACAATTGTTTTAACTTTAGGATGTGGAAAATTTAAATTTTTTAATAAGCAGCTTGGTGATATTGATGGAATTCCAAGATTATTAGATATTGGACAATGTAATGATGCATACTCAGCAATTCAGATTGCTGTGGCTCTTGCAAATGCATTTAATTGTGATGTGAATGACTTACCATTATCTCTTGTAATATCATGGTATGAACAAAAAGCAGTTGCTATATTGTTAACACTTTTATATCTTGGAATTAAAGATATTAGACTTGGACCAACTTTACCAGCGTTTATTTCAGAAAATGTTCTTAATGTGTTGGTTGACAAATTTGGGTTAAAACCAATTACAACTCCAGATGAAGATTTAAAAGCTATTCTTGGATAATGAAAGGGGCTTTATGCCCCTTTTTTTAATTTATATGCAATGTAAAATGAAATTGTTGAAATAGTTATAAATAGTATTAACATTGTAAAGCATAAATCAAAATTTTTAAATTTGTCATACAAAAATCCTAAAAACCATATTGAGAAACAACTTCCTATTCCATTTCCAGTAATAACTAATCCCATAGTATGTCCAAATTTTTCTCCTGGAAATATATTATAAATCATTGCTGGAAATAGTGGAGCAAAAGACCCATAACCTAACCCAAATAAAACAGCAAAAATTAAAACGAATTTAGCTTTTAAAATAACTAAAATTAATGATGTAAGTATCAAAAAATAAATAAAAAAGTATAATTTAAATGGATTATACTTGTCAGATAAATGTCCCCATAAAATTTTTCCAATTGAACCAAAAATACCAATCAATGCAACAGCTACTGTACTAACAGTAAAACTAATTCCTTTATTTAACAGATATGAAACAATATACAACATTAAAGTTTGAGATGTCATTGCTCCAAATGTAGTTCCAAGTTGCAGAAAAATAAAAATTTTATTTTTTATATTTTGTAAGTTTAATCTAAAACTTGTGTTTGTTGGTTTTAATTTAGGTAAATAAAAGCTTAAAATAAAAATAATTAATGGTAAAGAAATTCCATAGATTAGAAATGCAACTTTAAAATTGTAGTGAGTGAGTAAATATTTTGTTAAAAAACTAAAAAATGCTGCGCCTGCCCCAACGCCAGTTGTAGCAATTCCAAGGGCAAGTCCTTTATGAGAAGTAAAATTTCTCATTATTATAATTGATACAGGAATATATCCAACGCAATTCATCCCTGATGCAGTAATGAGTCCAAGAGTAAAATATAAAGTATAAATTGTAGTAGAAAAAAAGGATGAAATCAATCCTATACATAATAAAATAGCACCTATACGAAATATTTTCCTGCCTCCATATTTTGTTACAAAATAACCTAAGATTGGACTTGATAATCCATAAACTAAGAGTGTTAATGAGAAAATAATTGAAGTTGTAGATTTTGTTTTGTGAAAATATTTAGAAATAGCAACGAAGAATAAGCTAAATGAATATTGTAGTCCAAAACATATTCCAATTGCGCAGAAACAAATTAGGATAATTAATATCTGTTTCCTTGAAAGCATGGAAAATGCAAATATCAATAATTTTAAGATTAGTCAAAATATAATCTTTATTTTTAATTATTACTATGATATTGGTGCATAAATGAAAGATTTTATAGAAAAATTAAAAAAATATAAGAAAAAAATTGTTGATTTAAATACTACTATAGCTACAAAGTTTATAAAATTTTTAAATAATTTTCCTTTTATAACTCCAAATCTTATTACAATAATAGCATTTATTATCGCAGGAATTGTAGGCTCAATCTTTATAATAAATAGATATTACACAACTGCTTCTTTTATTATACTTTTTGGATTCTGGCTTGATTCTGTTGATGGAAATTTTGCAAGATCTAATGGAATGGTGACAAAAGAAGGTGGAATTTTAGATTCTGTGCTTGATAGATACAGTGATTTATTTATTCTTTCATCAATTATTATAGCAGAGCCAGAATATTTAGTTTTAGGACTACTTTCAATTATAGGTTCTTCAATGGTACCATATATTAGAGCAAGAATTGAAGGATCAGGAAAAAAAGCTCCAGAAACATTTGCATCAAGAGAAATAAGATGTGTGTTAATTATACTATGTTTGATGTTTCATCAAATTTTTATTTTACTTTTAATTTTATCAATTTTGACAAATGCTTCAGCTATTCATAGATTGTATATTGGTCTAAAGAATTAAAAAAGTATTATCCCTGTTTGTAAAGGTCCTAAAATTTTAATAATTTCACCTTTTTGATTTATAACAGCAGATATTCCTGAATTAGCACATTTAAAAAAATATTTTCTGAATTCTATAGCCCTAAGAACATTAGCTGCAATATGCTGGTATAGTGCATAAGAGTTGCCAAACCATGCTTCATTACTTATATTTACTATGAAATTTCCTCCTTTTGATACCCCTTTTTTAATCAATGAATGAAAAATTCCTTCATAGCAAATTAAAGGAATTATTTTGTATTTTTTTATTTTAAAAAGATTAATTTTATTTCCAGAAGAATAATCTTCGCCAGGGACTATTTTATTTATAAAAAAGAATATTCTTTTGTAAGGTGTAAATTCTCCAAAGGGAACAAGTTTAATTTTATTATATTTAAATATTTTTAAATTTTTTGTAATTAAAAACATGCTATTGAAATATTTATATTTTTGGTTGTCATAATCTATTTCAACTGTTGGAGAACCGAAAATTAAATTAATTTTTTTCTTTTTAATAAAATTTAAAAGTTTAAATTTCATAGAGGAGTTATCATTTTCAAATGGCTTTGTATAAATTGCCTCAGGCCAAACAATTAAATCTGAATTATTAATTTTTGCTGTTAAATTTATATATTTATCAAGAATAAGTTCAGCATTTTTTTCTTCTAATTTAACATCTTCAGGTACATTTCCCTGAACTAATGCTATCTTTAAGTTAATTGGTGTAACTTTGTAGGTATGAAACAGAAAAAGATTAATAAATATAAATAGTGAAATAATCGTAAATCCAACTATTTTTATAGATTTTTTTAAATTAAAAAAGCAAAATATGAATAAATTTATAAAAATTATAAATGAAGAAATTCCTTCTGAATTAATATATTGTGCAATTTGAATAAGTTCAGGAGATTTGTATAAGTTGTAAGATAATTCTCCCCATGGAAATCCTGTAAAAATATTTCCTTTTATTATTTCAAGTAAACCCCAAATAATCGCTGAAATAAATATATTTTTATATTTTTTAAAAAAATATGCAAAAATTAAAAAATAGATTGATTGATAAAATGCCATTAAAATAACATTTACTGTCCCTAAAATAAATGGAGAGGCATTAATAAATTTTACTGGATAAATTAACCACCTATAATAAAGAATATTGTAAAGCAAACCGTAAAAAATAGAATGGAATAACCATCTTCTTTCATATTTTTTAATCATATAAAGAAATGGAATAAACTGAACAAAAGTTAAATAATAGAAATTATGACCTGGAGATGAAAATTCAGATAATAGTATCCATAAGATTAAGCAGAGTATTTTATCTGGTTTAATGTAAGACCCCATTCTTTTAGTTTAAGTTCTATTTTTCTTACACTAATTCCTAAAACTTCAGCTGTTTTTCTTTTGTTGTAATTGTTCTTTTTTAATGTTTCTAAAATTATAATTTTTTCTACTTCTTTTAAGGTAATATTATAAGGAATTTTAATATTTTCATCTGAAATATTTTCATTTAAATTTGAAAGTAAAATGTTTTTTTCTTCAATAAAATGCGAGTTTGTTGTAATAACTGCCCTTTCAATTATATGTTTCAGCTCTCTTATGTTTCCTGGAAAAGAATAATTTTTTAATTTTTTTAAAGCATTCTCTGTTATACCTTTTATATTTTTTTCATATTTCTTTATGAAAATTTTTAAAAAATATTTAATTAATGGCTCTAAATCCTCTTTTCTCTCTCTTAGAGGTGGAATCTTTATTTTACAAACATTTAGTCTAAAATATATATCAGGTCTAAATTTATTTTGTTTGACAAGTTCCTCTAAATTTTTATTCGTGGCAGCAATAATTCTAACATCACTTTTAAATGGGGTTTCAGAACCTATTTTCTCAATAACTCCATCTTCAAGGACTCTTAAGAATTTAGCTTGAAGATCAATATCCATTTCAGAGATTTCATCAAGAAAAATTGTTCCTTTATCTGCTAAAATAAATTTTCCTTTTCTTTGCTTTGTGGCTCCTGTAAATGAACCTTTTTCAAATCCAAATAATTCAGCTTCTAAAAGATCCTTGGGGATAGCTGCACAATTTACAGGAATAAATTGATTGTTTTTTCTTTTACTTTTTTTATGTATTAGCCTTGCAATTAATTCTTTCCCAACTCCTGTTTCTCCTTCAATTAAAACAGTTGAATCAGTGGGAGCTATGTATTCAATTTGCTTTAAAACCTCCTTCATTAATGGAGAATTTGCTATTATTTCAATTTCATCTTTATTTTCTAAATTTACAATATATTTTAATTTTCTAATTTCTTCTATTTTTTTTATAGATTGTAATAGTTCATCGTAATTTATAGGTTTTAAAATGTAATCTGATGCTCCCTTTTTAACTGCCTCAACAGCATTATTTACATCACCAAAAGCTGTCATTAAAATCACATCAATATCATGAAAGTTATCTTTTATTTTTTCTAAAAGTTTAATCCCAGACATTTCAGGCATTTTTATGTCTGAAATAACAATATCAATTTCGTTATTTTTTAAAAATTGAAATGCTTCTAAAGGATTATCAAACGCAAATACAGAATAGCCATCCATAGAAAGTAATTCTTTTAATGAATTTAATGCATTTATATCATCTTCAACAATGCATAATTTTAAATCATACATAAAATTAATTATAAATAAAAATAATTATAATATCAAGAATTTTCTATTTTTACTGGATTTTCAAAATATATTGATGTTGAAGGGAAGGCAATTTCAATATCTAACTCCTCAAGGATTTTCATAATTTTTAAAAAAACATCTTCTCTTATTTCAAGATATTTTTGCCAGTTTGTTGTGATAGTAAAAAAGTATAGGAAAATATTTAAAGAACTATCCCCGAATTCATTAAAATATACAAAAACAGTTTGTTTGTGGATTTCTGGATGATTTAACAACATTTCTCTTATTTGTTCAACAGCTTTTTTAATTTTGTCTACAGGTGTTGAGTATTTTATTCCAAGCATAAATTTTATTCTTCTTTTACCCATTTTTGACCAATTAATTATAGACTCATTAGCAACTTTTGAATTTGGGACACTAACAAGAGCTTGAGCAAATGTTCTAATTTTTGTACTCCTGAAACCTATATCTTCAACTGTTCCTTCAATATTGCCAATAACAATCCAATCACCAATTTGAAAAGGCTTATCAAAAAGAATTATCAGACTTCCAAAAAGATTTGCAAGAGTATCTCTTGCTGCAAGAGCGACAGCAAGACCTCCAATTCCAAGACCTGTAATAATGGCACCAATATTATATCCCCATTCTTGAAGAATAAAAATTAAAGCAAATACAATAATTAAGAATTTAATTAATTTATTAAAAAAAGGAATATATCCTAATCCAATAGGTATACTTTTTGATTTAAAGAATTTTTCAAGAATTTTTGTTAAAACTGTATCACTTCTATATATTGCAAGGAAAAAGGCTATGATAAAAAGTGATTTAATAACATGAGTTAAGAGTGTATTTGTAATATTATTTTTTGCAATAAAAGAAAAAGATATATAAAGGCCAAAAGTTATAAAAAGTAGCCTAATTGATGGTTCTATTATTTTTAAAATTTCATCATCAATCTTTGTTTTTGTTTTTTCTGTAAATTTTTTTATTCTTCCAATCACTAAAAAAGAAAAAACATTTCTTAAAATAATAAATAAAATTAGTAATCCAAAACAAAGAGTCCAGTTTAATAATGTTATATTAAGAAATTTTTGATTAACTAAAATATCTTTAAATACCTGTAGATCCAAAACCACCTTCCCCTCTTAATGAGTTGTCAAGTTCTTCCACTTCAACAAATTCTACTTTTTCAATTTTATTAATAACCATTTGTGCTATTCTATCCCCATTTTTGATGGTAAATTCATTTTCTCCTAAATTAGCTAAAATAATTTTTATCTCACCACGATAATCTGCGTCAATTGTTCCAGGTGTGTTTAATGGAATTATGCCATAATTAAGAGCAAGTCCGCTTCTTGGTCTAATTTGTGCTTCGTACCCATCTGGAAGACTGATTGCTATCCCTGTTGGGATTAAAGTTCTTTGACCAGGTTTTAAAGTTATGTTAGATGAAATGCATGCAAATATATCAAGTCCTGCTGATTTCTGAGTCATATATTTTGGGATTTTAGCATCTTTTCTTACTTTTTTTAATTTAATTTTCACTTTTCCTTAACCTGTTTAAGTTTAGATTCTTAACTATTTCTATTTCTTTATCTTCCATGATTTTTTCATTCTCTGGATCCAAATCATCATATCCGATGAGATGGAGAATACCATGGATTATCAAGTAAAGGATTTCAAAAATTAAGCTAACTTTCCATTCTTTTGCTTCTTTTTTAGCAGTATCAAAAGAGATATAAATTTCTCCTAAATAATTTTTATCGTTAATTGGAAATGAAATCACATTTGTTGTATTATTTTTGTTAAAAAATTTTTTGTTTAATTTTTTAATTTCTTCATCAGATACAAATACAATGGTGATATCTTGTTTTATACATAAATAATCTACAATTTTTTTTGTATAATATCTAATTCTTGAAATTAAGTTATTGTTTATTTTTGTTTCTCTGTATATTCTTATCATCTGGATATTCTACCCTTTGATGAAATATTCCTGTTAAAATTTTTGTAAATACCTCTTTAATTTTTGTTAGATCTTTCAAAGTTAGTTCACATTCATCGAGCTGTCCATCATTGAAATATGAATCAACCATATTTTTTACAAGACCTTTGATTCTTGCTGGAGTAGGATCCTGTAAAGAACGAGATGCAGCTTCTACTACATCAGCAAGCATGACAATTCCTGCTTCCTTAGTTTGAGGTTTAGGTCCAGGATAACGGAAATCTTTTTCGTCTATTTCATCTTTTAGTCCTTTTTTCTTTAACTCAAGAGCTTTATTGTAGAAAAATTTTATTAAACTTGTACCGTGATGTTGTTTGATTATATCAATAATCTCATCGCCAATCTTATATTTTTGAACTAATTCAACACCTTCTTTAACATGTGAAATTAATATTAATGCACTCATAAAAGGAGTTAATTTTTCATGTTTATTGTCTTTAGGATCTGCATTTTCAATAAAATATTTAGGTTTATCCATCTTTCCTATATCATGATAATATGAACCAACTCTTGCAAGTAGTGGATTTGCTCCAATTGCTTCTGCAGCAGCTTCAGCTAAATTTCCAACAAGCATAGAATGATGATAAGACCCTGGAGCTTTAATTAAAAATTCTTTTAATAATGGGTGTTCTAAATTCCCAAGCTCAATTAATCTTAAATCTGTAGTATAATTAAATAATATTTCAATAACTGGTATTATTCCAATTACTAACAGTGAATTTAAATTACCTCCAATAAAACCACCTATTAATTCTTGTAATGTTAATATTGAAAAAAACTGGGTTTTTGCAAAAAATAATTTTATTGCAATAATTATAAGCATATTAATTAAGCCTAATTCTAATCCCATTTTAAAGAATGTAATTCTTTCCATACAGCATCTAAATCTTTTTATAACATATAAAGAAACAAAAATAGTAAATATCAAAAGTTTAACATTAAAGATGAAAAAACAAAATAAAGATATGATTATTGACAAAACATATTGAAATTTACCACGAAGGACAATTGAATTAATTATAATTGGCAATACAAATGGAATCATAAAAAGAAATGAAAAAGTTGATATATTTGATTGTTCTATTAAGTTTAATGCGACAACAATTGAAATTCTAATTAAAATTGCTGAAACTGTTATTAATGAAAGTAAAAAAACAACATCTTTTAAATCTATACTTCTTTTTCCAACTTCATCTTTCAATGTTTGATTTAAGAAAAAACCAAGTAATAAAAGAAATATTAATATAGAAATAGATTTTTTTATAATAGATTCAATTGTTGTTGAATGTTCAATTGCTTTTAATTTTGTAAGAGAATCTTCTGTTATTCTTTCTCCCTCTCTAACAATTATCTCATTCCTTTTAAGAAGGTAATAAACAGGTTTTATTTTATTTTTTATTTCTTCTTTTTTTAATTTAGTAGTTTTATAATCGTATGTAATATTTGGCGTTATAATATGAGTTATTAATTTTATTAATAATTTTTTTATTTTATAATTATCTGCACGATAATCTGTTAATATTTCAAAATTTCTGTTTAAAATATTTTTAATTTTTGATTTTTCATAAAAAGAAAAAATGTCTTTTTTTGTTATTTCTTCGTTAGATGATTTATTTCTTAATAAAATATTTGTATTTTTGAATTTGTATAATGTTTTATTGTCAGAGATGACTCCTCGCCCCATTATGTGGGAATATCCTTTTAAAATTGCAAGTTCTATATCTTTTGAAAATTTATATTTTTTTAATAATTGGAGTTCTTTAGTGGTTGGCGTGTAATTAAAAACTTCTTTAAATTTTAGTTTAAGTTCTTTATCTGTAATATTATTTAAGTTTTTTCTTGCATAATCAAAAAAATTTTTTATTTCATCTAATTTTTTGGAATATACATCATAGTCAAAAACAAATACTGGTAAAACATTTTTTATAGCTTCATTAATTTTTCTTTGAGTAGCTATTTTATCAAATATTAAAATATCTTTTGGAGATTTAATATTAACATCTGCAATATCTCCAACTTTATAGTGATATTTATTGCCAAAGTTTGGTAATAAAGAAATAAAAACAATAAAAAAAGAAATGATTAAATATTTTGGAGAATAATTATAATTTCTTTTTAATGAAGATATAAAATTAAAATAACTGGAAATTAATTTATTTATTATCTTTATTTTCATATGCTTTAATAATTGATTTTACAATCTTATGCCTAACCACATCCATCTCTGTAAACTTAACAAATGCTATTCCATCAATGTTTTTTAAAATATTTTTAGCTTCAATTAATCCAGACATTTTTTGATTAGGTAAATCAATTTGAGTAATATCTCCAGTAATCACTGCTTTTGAATTGAACCCTAATCTTGTTAAAAACATTTTCATCTGTTCTGATGTAGTATTTTGTGCTTCATCTAAAATAATAAATGCATCGTTTAATGTTCTACCTCTCATAAATGCTAATGGAGCAACTTCAACAATTCCCTTTTCCATCAAATTTTTTACTGTTTCAGCACCTAATATATAATCAAGACTATCATACAAAGGTCTTAAATAAGGATTAACTTTTTCAATCATATCACCAGGTAAAAATCCCAGTTTTTCTCCAGCTTCTACAGCAGGTCGTGTTAATATTACTTTACCAACTTTATTCTGGGTTAGAAATGATATTGCAACTGCAATTGCTAAAAAAGTTTTTCCTGTCCCTGCAGGGCCAATTCCAAATGTAACAACATTATTTCTGATTGTTTCTATATAAATTTTTTGAGTTAAAGTTTTTGGTGTTATTACCTTTTTTCCTTTATTTTTCCCAATAATAATATTTTTTTGAAAAATATCTTTAAAATTAACATCTGGATTAGCCTTAAATAAATTATAAAGATAATCAATATCTTCTGAATACAGTTTAAAACCAGCATCAATCATTTCATTTATTTTTTGAAAAAAATTAAATATACTTTGAACTGCCTTTTTATCACCTTCAAAATTAAAAATATTATTCCTATGGTTTATTTTTACATTAAATAGCTTTTCAAAATATTTTACATTTCTGTTTAAATCTCCAGTAAACATAAGATATTTGTTAGGTGATTCTACTACAAATTCTGGCAAAATTTTACCTCCTCTTAGTTTTTCTGAGGTATAATCAAATAAAAAAAATTTGTCAACTTTATATGATTTTTTAAAAAACTTGACAAAAAACCAATTTTACAATTAAACTAATCTTTATGGAAAAAATGTCAACATGTATTATGACCTACAATGAAGAGGAAAATATTGTAGATTGTATTAATAGTGTTAAAGAATTCTCAGATGAAATTTTGGTGGTAGATTCTTTTAGTACAGATAAAACAGTTGAAATTGTAAAAAATATGGGAGCAAGAGTAATTTTACAAAAGTTTTTAGGATATGCAGAGCAAAGACAATTTGCCATAAACAATGCAAAATATAACTGGATATTTTGTTTAGATGCTGATGAAAGAGCTTCTAAAGAATTAACTGAAAAAATTTTAGAGTTAAAAAAGAATAATTTTTTAGATTATCAAGGTTTTTACGTAAATAGAAGAAATTATTATATGGGGAAATGGATTAAGTACGGGGGATGGTATCCAGAAAAAAGAATCAGGCTTTTTAACAGAAATTATGGCAGAAGTATTGGTGTAAATCCACATGATAAAATTGAAATGAAAGAAAATGCAAAAATAGGAGATTTAAATCTTGATATTATTCATTTTCCATACAAAGACTTAACTCATCACTTAGAAGTAATAAATAGGTATAGTACTATTGCAGCAAAAGAGAAAGTAAATAGGGGAGAGAAAGTAACTTTTTTAAATTTAATATTTAATCCAGCATTTAAATTTTTTAAAGCTTACATATTAAAAAAAGGTTTTTTAATGGGAAAAATGGGATTTATTCATGCAACAATGGGGGCTTTTTCAGTCTTTATGAAATATTTAAAAACTTTGGAGATGCAAAATGGAAAATCAGAAAAAAGTTAATGTATATTTTATTGGTGCAGGACCAGGAGACCCAGAGTTAATAACTTTAAAAGCGTTAAAAATAGTAGAAAAAGCAGATATTATAATTTATGCTGGTTCTTTAGTTAATAAAGATATTTTAAATTATAATAAAAATGAAAATGTTAAAATTTACAATAGTGCACAAATGACTCTTATTGAAACTCATGAGATTATAAAAGAAGCTGTTGATAATGGGAAATTAGTAGCAAGACTTCATACTGGAGATCCTTCAATATATGGAGCTATTTTTGAACAAATGGTTCTTTTAGATAATGATAATATTAATTATGAAGTAATTCCTGGAGTTTCTTCTGCTTTTGCAGCAAATGCAGCAATTAAGTGGGAATTAACATTGCCAGAAATTTCTCAGACAGTTATTTTTACAAGAGTTGAAGGAAAAACTCCAGTTCCAGAAGAAGAAAAACTTTCTAATATTGCAAAGATTGGAGGGACTATAATTCTTTTTTTAAGTGTGGGATTGGTTGATAAAGTAAAAAAAGAGTTGCTTGAAGGATTTCCTTCTAACACACCTGCTATAATTGTAAAAAGAGTAACATGGCCTGATGAAGAAATTTATTATACAACTATTGATAAGTTAGATTTAGTAGTTAAAGAAAATAATATAAAAAAAACAGCTTTAATTTTAGTAGGAAAGGTTTTTGATAAAAAATTTAAAACAATTCAATTTCTAAAAAGATCATATTTATATTCTAAAAAATGAATTTATATTTTTTTGTTAATCTTTTAATCTTATTAAATTTTTTTGTTACAATTATTTTTATAATATTGTCTTTAAAATTTCCTGAATGCTATATTTTTAAATTGTTAAAATATTCATTTGAAGCATCTTTAGTGGGAGCAATTGCTGATTCTTATGCAGTTTTTGGACTTTTTTATAAACTTGGTCCTCATACAGAAGTTCTTTTAAGAAATAAAAAAAAGATAATAGAAAAAGTTAAAATTTTTGTTGGAGAGTTTTTGTTCAAAAAAGAGTTTCTTGATAAAGAATTAGATCAAATAGAGATAAATGTGCTACAAAATATAGACAATGCTTTTTTAAAAGAAAAAATAGAAAAAATAATATTGAAAAATGTTGAAAAATATAAATTACCACAAAAAATTTTGAAATTGATAATTTATGAAATTTCTGAAAAGATTATTGAGTTAATTACAAAAAATAAAATTATCTCAAAAAAATTAAATGATAAGAGTAAATATTTAATAAAAAAAATTATATTAGAAAATCATAATGTAATACTTGATTTAATTGAAAAAAGATTAACTGCGATAAATGATAAAGAATTTGTTGAAATAATAAAATCTTCAAGCTGGAATGAGTTGCAATGGATTAGATTAAATGGGACTATTTTAGGATTTATAATTGGAGTTTTAATTGGTATTTTGAATGTATATCTAAACATTTAAATAGGAGAAAATTATGATATCATCAAGGATAAGACAGTTAGTTCCATTTTATGCTATGGAAATATTAGAAAAAGCAATTGAGCTTGAGAGGGCAGGAAAAAATATAATACATTTAGAAATAGGAGAGCCTGATTTTGATACACCTGAGGTAATTAAAAATAGTGCTAAATTAGAGTTAGATTATGGTAATACAAATTATACACATAGTTTGGGATTTTATGAATTACGAGAAGAGATTTCAAAATTTTATTATAATAGGTATAATGTAAAAATCTCTCCTGAAAGAATATTAGTAACAAATGGCACTTCTCCAGGATTATTCCTTGCTTTTTCAGCTATATTGGAAGCAGGAGATAATGTTATTTTGACCAACCCTTGCTATCCTTGCTACTCAAATATTATTAAATTTCTTGGAGGGAAAATACAATATATAAATATTAATGAGGAAGACAATTTCCAGATTAATATAGAAGAAGTAAAGAGACATATTAATAAATCAAAAGCAATACTTATAAACTCTCCTTCAAATCCAACTGGAACTTTGCTAACAAAAGAAGTCTTGAAAGAACTTGCTGAACTTAGAATTATGATTATTTCTGATGAAATTTATCACGGTCTTGTATTTGAAGGGAAAGAGCATTCAATCTTAGA
>JALVYZ010000012.1 GCA_027037705.1 bacterium
TTTCATCTTAAAAGTGATTCTCCTTGTATAGATGTAGCTGACCAATGTATTTGTTATACACCAGAAAATGATTATGAGGGTGATGATAGAATAATCAACTACAGGCCTGACATAGGGGCAGATGAGTTTAAAGATGACGATGGAGATGGTATAGGGAATTCGGAAGAGGATTTAGTTCCAGATGCCAATGATACAGGGAATGGAGATGGTAATGGAGATAATATACAAGATAGTGAACAGAGATATGTTACATCTTTACTTGATGTATCAGGATCTCATTTCATTACTTTGGAAAACGATGGACAATACCAACAGGGAGATGTAAGAGTAGAAGAACCACCTGTGGATGGTCCATCTGGTACTAAGTTTTCATATGGAAAGCTATATTTTACAATTACTGATGTTCCAGTAAAAGGAAAGGTGACTATGAAGATATTTGTCCCTTTTGATAGGTGTATAAATAGCTTTTATGTAAAGAATGAACAAACTGGAAAATGGCATAATATAGCTACTAAAATAGAGTATAAACCACTGTATGCTCCTAATAAAACAGTAATTACCTTCCTGGTCGTCGATGGAGGACCATACGACAAAGATGGACAGGAGAATGGAAATATAAGTGTTGAAGGAGCAATAGGCTCTATAAACTGTGAAATAGTTCCTACTATGGACTATAGAGGAGAGTTGTTATTTTCTTTATCTGCTATTATTCTTGGTATGTTCTTCCTTTACAGGAAGACATATTAAGTAAGTATAGAATGGGGTGGTAGTTATATCCACCCTTTTCTTTATTAAATAATGTGAAATATTAAAGTCTTTTACTTTAACATATACTTGTTTATTTAATAATAAAGAGATACCTATCCCTTTATATTCATAACTTTTATTTCTGAAATTAAATAAAAATTTCAAGGAGAATTATAATGAAAATAATTAGATTTAATAAAGCAGAAAGTTATGAACCTCAAAAGGATTGGAAAAGAGTAAGTATTTGTAATGAAAGTCAAATTTCAATTGAATATTTTATAAAACCTCCTAAACATTCATCACCAAAACATTCTCATCCAAATGTACAAGTTTTAGTAGTTTTAAAGGGACAACTTGAAGTATGGAGTAAAAAAGATGGAAATAAAATTTTAAATGAAATGGATACTGTTTACTTTGAAGAAAATGAAGAGCATATTGTAACAAACCCTCTTGACGAAATATCAATTGGACTTGATATTTTTGTCCCTGGGAGGTCTTTTGATTTTTGGTTAAAAAGATTGGGTAAATAAAAATGTCATTTGTAAAATTTTTATTTACTCATTAATTTTTTTATTGATTTTTATTCTCTAAATATGTTTGTTCAAAATATTATATTAATCAAGAAATAGTTGCAAAAGTTTATAAAACGATTTATATAAAACCAAAATGAAAGATATAAATTTTAAACCAATCGGTATTATACATTCTCCATTTAAACAGCCAAAAGGAACACCTATTCAACCTCTTGCTGCAAAAGGGATAAAGGGAAAGGTTGAAATTTTTC
>JALVYZ010000013.1 GCA_027037705.1 bacterium
GCATCATCTGTCATTAATATTGCATTATATTTTTTAGCTAAAAAATTTATATCTTTCAGAGGTGCAATATCTCCATCCATACTGAAAACTGTATCTGTTACTATTAGCTTTTTTTTACCTTTTTCTTTTTTTAATAAATCTTCAAGGTTATTTAAATTACAATGCTTATAAATTACTTTTTTTGCCTTTGAAATTCTACAACCATCAACAATGCTTGCATGATTTAATTCATCAGAATATATAATATCATTCTCACCTGTTAGAGCATCTATGATACCAATATTTGCCATATAGCCAGCATTAAAAATTAATGCTTTATCTGTACCTTTAAATTTCGCTACTACTTCCTCTAATTCTAAATGAGGACTCATTGTCCCTGTAATTAACCTGGAACCAGTTGAGCCACAACCATATTTCTCAGCATATTCAATTTCTGCTTTTATTAATTCAGGATGACCGCTAAGACCAAGATAATTATTAGAACATAAATTTAATACTTCTTTTCCATTTAAAATTATTTTCTCATCTGGTTTTGAAGAAATATTCCTTAAAAACCTATATCTATTTTTTTGTTTTATTTTGTTTAATTCATCTATTAAAAAATCTATAAGCATTGTTATTTTTTACTTTATTTTATTGTAAGTCAATTTTTAATTCTAAATCATTTATCATTTCAAAGTCATCTTCTATTTTTCTACCTTTTGTTGTTAAATAATTTCCAATCATTACTCCATTAGCACCAGCAGAAAAAATTAAAGGTTGTAATTGTCTTAAATTATATTCCCTTCCTCCACAAATCCTTATATCTTTATTTGGAAAATTAATTCTAAAAAATGCTATTATTTTTAAACATTCTATAGGTGTAAGTTCATTTTTATTTTCAAGTGGTGTCCCTTTTATTGGTGTTAAAAAATTTATTGGCAATGAATCAACATCAAGTTTTTTTAGAGTTTCAGCAAGCTCAATTCTGTGTTCCCAGCTTTCTCCAAGTCCAAAAATACCACAAGAGCAAGTATAAAAACCCATCTCTTTTGCTGCTTCAACCATTTTTATATCTTCTTCATAGTTATGAGTGGTGCAAATTTTTGGGAAAAATGACCGAGAAGTTTCTAAATTGTGATGAAATCCAGTTACCCCAGCCTCTTTCAATTCTTTTAAAAATCCTTTTTCTACTATCCCAATAGAAACACAACATTTTAAAGAAGTTTCTTTCCTTATTAATTCAATTGCCTCTAAAATTTTTCTCTTTTCTTCCTTAGTTTTAATTCCTTTTCCACTTGTAACAATTGAAAATCTTTCTGATTTTTTATCTAATTTTTTAGCAAATTCTAAAATTTCTTCTGAAGATTTTAAAGAAAAAGTCTCTATATCTGTTTTGTAAAATGAAGATTGGGCACAAAAAGCACAATTCTCTGAACATTTTCCAGATTTTGCATTAATAATTGAACATGTTTTAATTTCACTTTTTCCAATTTTTTCTTTTATCTTTTCAATTTCATAAAAAATTTTGAATAATTCTTTTCTATTAGCTTTTTTAATTGAATCAATCTCCAATAGTTGCCCTCCCTACTTCCTCAAGAGTAGTTATCCCCTGTTTAACCTTTAAAAGTCCAGCTTCTCTTAATGTTTTCATTCCTTCTTTTATTGCCACTTGTTGAATTTGATATGCTGTACCTCCCTTATTAATTAATTCTTTAATATCTTGAGATACTTTTAAAACTTCATACAAAGCTGTTCTTCCTTTATAACCTGTACCATTACACTCTTCACAACCTTTTCCTTTAAAAACTTTAAAATCATCTACTTCTTCCTCTTCTACTCCCATTGATATTAAAGCTTTTTTCTCAATTTTTACTTCTTCTTTGCAATTTAAGCATATTTTTCTTACTAATCTTTGTGCCACAATGAGCAATAAAGAAGTACTTACTAAGAAAGGCTCTATCCCCATATCAACAAGTCTAACAATTGTACTTGATGCATCATTTGTATGTAAAGTTGAAAGAACTAAATGACCTGTTAAAGCTGCTTTAACTGCTATTTCAGCTGTTTCAAGGTCTCTTATCTCTCCAAGTAAAATAATATCAGGGTCCTGTCTTAAAAATGACCTTAATGCAGTAGCAAATGTTAAACCAATATCTTCTCTAATATTAACTTGATTTATTCCCTCAATGTTATATTCCACAGGATCTTCTGCTGTGGAAATATTAACATCAGGTTTATTAAGTTCAGATAAAGCAGAATATAAAGTTGTTGTTTTTCCACTTCCAGTTGGTCCAGTAACCAATATCATTCCATAAGGTTTATTTATAACTTCTCTAAAAACTCTTAATTCCCTTTCTTCAAATCCCAATGTTTTTAAATCTAATTTTAACGATGATTTATCAAGAATTCTCATAACCACTTTTTCACCAAAAATAGTTGGAAGTGTTGACACTCTTATATCAATTTCTTTATTATCTTGTAGTTTTATTTTAATTCTCCCATCCTGAGGGATTCTTCTTTCAGCAATATCTAAATGAGACATTATTTTTATTCTTGAAACAATAGCATTTTTTAACTTTAATGGAGGTGTGAAAAATTCATGTAAAATTCCATCTATTCTATATCTTATTCTCAATTTTTTCTCATAAGGTTCAATATGAATATCACTTGCCTCTTTTCTAACAGCATCAGCAATTATGTAATTAACAAATCTTATAATTGGTGCTTTCTGAGATTCTTCTTGAATAGATGATAAATCTATATCCTCATCTTCTTCTATATAATCTATACCCTCTAAATTAAGATTCAAATCATCGACTTCTAAAATTCCTTCACCTGTTTCAAGTTCTTCAATAACTTTATCAATTCCTGAGGGTGTAGCAATAGCAATGTCAATATTATAATTTGTATAAAATCTAATATCTGCAATTGCATTTAGATCAGTTGGGTCTTCCATTGCAACAATTAAAATATTACCATTTCTTTCTATTGGAACAGCTCTATATTTTTTTATCATACTTAATGGTAATATCTCTAAAATCTCGTCAGGAATTTTATATTTTTTAAGATTAACAAAAGGGATCCCCATTTTATCACTAAAAGCCTTGACTAATTCTTCTTCGGAAATGAATCCTTTTTCTATTAAAATTTTAATTAATTTATCCTTATATCCTCTTTGTTCACATTCTTTAAATGCTATTTTAAGTTGTTCTTTAGAAATTAAACCTTGCTCTACTAAAATTCTTCCAATTTTATCCTGTATTCTAATTACTTTTTTCATTTTAACATCCTAAAAATTTTTTTTATTAATTCAGGTTTAATTATTACTTCGTACCAAAATTCAAAACTTTTAATAGCTTGATAAATTAACATTGATAATCCATTTATTGATTTAAATCCATAAGATTTTGCCTTTTTTACAAATGGAGTATCTAAATAAATTACATCAAAAAAGCAACATTCTTTTTTAAATTTTTTAAAATCTATCTCCAATGTCTCTCCATTCAATCCAACTGGAGTGGAATTTATGACAAGGTCTATTTTTTCTAAATCTTTAGGTGCTCCAATTTCTATTTTTTCATTTTTAAAAAAATTTTTTATTTTTTTTGCATTAGATAATGTTCTATTAATGACATAAATCTTTTTAACTTCATTGATTAATGAATAAATAATTGATTTTGCAGTCGCTCCTGCTCCATAAATTAATATATTTTTATTAGAAAAAGAAAAGTTTAATTCATTTTCAACAGCTAGTTTAAAACCTAAAAAATCTGTATTTGTAGCTTTAATATTCCCATTTTCAAATTTTAAACAATTTACAGCTCCTAAGCTTTGAAATTTATTTTCTACAATAATTGCCGCCCATTCTTTATATGGAATTGTAATATTAACTCCTTTAAAATTTGAAATTTTTGAAAGATTAGTTATAAAATTTTGAAATTCTTTTTTTGAAAGTTTTACATTAAATGGGATATATATCCCATTTATTTTAAACTCTTTAAAAAGATAATTATGGATTTTTGGAGATAATGTATGAGAAATTGGGTATCCAATTAATCCACAAATTTTTGTGCTTCCATCAATGTCCATTTTTTATATTTCCTTAACTATTTAGCTTTCTCAACCTTCTTATAGCATTTTCTAATGTTTCCATCTTTTTGCAAAAACAAAACCTAATGTATTTGCTTTTCTCAGGATTTCCATCTGAAAAAAAACTACTACCTGGAACAACTGCAACTCCAATTTCTTTAATTAGATATTCTGTAAACTTTATATCATCATCAAAACCAAAATTATCAAATTTGCACATAATATAATATGCACCATGAGGTTCAATACATTTGAAACCAATATGCTTCAAAGCATTGTAAAAAAAATCTTTTCTTTCTTTATAAAAATTTTTTAGTTTACTATAATACTCATTACTTTCTGAAATAGCTTTTGCACAAGCTTCTTGCAATGGAGCAGGAGCACCAACAGTTAAAAAATCATGAATTTTTCTAATCCCTTTTGTTATATTTTCAGGCGCTAAAATATAACCAACTCTCCATCCTGTAACACTAAAAGTTTTAGAAACTCCACTGATTGTAACAGTTCTATCTTTCATTCCATCCAATGAAGCAATTGGTATATGCTTTCCTTTATAAACGATATGCTCATAAATCTCATCAGTTATAGCAATTACATCATATTTTTTACAATAATCAGCAATTAAATTTAATTCACTTTCAGAAAAAACTTTACCAGTAGGATTATGTGGTGAATTAATTATAATTGCTTTTGTTTTTTTATTAAACACTTTATCTAATTTTTCTCTTGTAATCAAAAAATCAGGACCTGTTAATTGAAGATAAACTGGTTTAGCATCTGAAATAATTGCATCAGGGCCATAATTCTCATAAAATGGTTCAATAACGATCACTTCATCACCAGGATTAACTATTCCAAGCATTGTTGATATCATACATTCTGTAGACCCGCAGCATACTGTAATCTCTTTTTCTGGATCATAATCTAAGTTATAAAATTCTTTATATTTTTTAGACAATGCATGTCTAATTGTTCTTGTTCCCCAGGTTATAGCATATTGATTGTAATCTCTATCAATAAATTCTTTTGCATATTCTTTTAAAAAATCAGGTGCTGAAAAGTCAGGAAATCCCTGAGCTAAATTTATAGCTTTGTATTGATTTGCAAGTCTCGTCATTTCCCTTATCACAGACTCTTCAAACCTGTCTGCTTTTATAGATGGTTTCACTTTAGTCATTTAATGCTCCTTTTAAGCTGAATATTAAAAATTAATTTCTTCTACCTTCCACCTTCTGCCTTCAACCTTAATATTTATATTTCTCATAAAATACAAAATCATCAACTTCTTTTCTTTTAGGTGCATT
>JALVYZ010000014.1 GCA_027037705.1 bacterium
ATTAATGGAAGTGTTGAATTAATTCCAAATATTGAAAAGCCCTGTTTTAAAATAAAGCCTGTAACAATAACCGCTATTACAACACCAATTACAGCATAAAGAAGTACAGGTTTAATATTTTCTTTTAATTCATTAAAATTTAAATTGAACGCCGCTTCAAATAATAGTGGTGGAAGTAAAACATGAAATATTAATTCTGGGGTTAAATGAATATCCGGAAATATATTAAAAAAACTAACAATAATCCCTGCAAAAATTAAGGCAATTGTATATGGAAGTTTGCTAAAGTATCTAACTACCATTGCAACAGAAGTGATAACCATTAATAGAAAAACAATTTCGACTTCAATTGAGCCTTTCATAGCTTCCTCCATTATTGGATTTTGTATAAAATATACTTATTTGATTGATAAATCAAGTATTTTATGTTATTTTTATAAAAAAGAATTTTTTGGAGGTAAATAATGGAGAAAGGAATAGTTGAAATTGCTAAAAAAGCAAAAGAAGCAAGTTTTAAAATAGCCAATCTTACCACTGAAAAGAAAAATAGTGCATTAAAAAAGATTGCTGATTTCTTAGATAAAAAGAGGGATTATATAAAAGAGAAAAATAAAATTGATATCGAAAATGCAAAGGAAAATAATCTTTCATCTGCAATGATAGATAGACTAACTTTATCAGACAAAGTAATTGATTCAATGATTCAAGGAGTTTTAGATATAATTGCATTACCTGATCCAGTTGGTGAAGTTGTTAAAATGTGGAAAAGGCCAAATGGTATGGTTGTTGGAAAAAAAAGAATTCCTTTAGGCGTTATCTGTATGATTTTTGAATCAAGACCAAATGTTGTGGTAGATGCATCAAGTTTATGTTTAAAATCAGGAAATGCCGCTGTTTTAAGAGGTGGAAAAGAGGCATATTATTCAAATAAAGTATTATGTGAAATTATTCAAAATGCTCTTGAAAGTGAGAATATTCCTAAAGAGGCGGTACAAGTATTTCCAACAACAGATAGGGAGGCAGTAAAAGAAATTTTAAAATTAGATCAATATATTGACCTTGTTATACCAAGAGGAAAAGAAGGATTAATTAGAACTGTTGTTGAAAATTCAACAATTCCTGTAATTAAGCATTATAAAGGAGTTTGCCATATTTTTGTAGATAAAGATTATGGAAATTATGAATTTGCTTCTAAAATTGTAATAAATTCAAAAGCTCAAAGACCTGGAGTCTGCAATGCTCTTGAAACATTATTAATTGATAAAGATATTGCTGAAGATTTTTTACCAAAAATAGTAGATGATTTTAAAAAAGCAGGAGTAAAAGTAAAAGGTTGTGAAATTTGCCAGAAGATATTACCAGAAATAGAACCAGCAACAGAAGAAGATTGGGATACTGAATATCTTGATTATATTATCTCTATAAAAGTTGTAGATGGTATTGAAGGTGCTATCTCTCACATTCAAAAGTATGGTTCAAATCATACAGATGGAATAATAACACAAAACTATAAAAAAGCAATGGATTT
>JALVYZ010000015.1 GCA_027037705.1 bacterium
TCCTCCTCTGAACCAAACAAAAAGAAATATGATTTAATAGCTTCAGAAATCCCCTGAAGCATCAATAAAATAAAACCAAATGGGACACATCCTTTTAATATATATCTTGCAGGCAACCCCCCAGGGTCTGGAGATGTTTCCCTAATTGACCATGATTGATAAACCCAATCTTTTGTTGCATAAACTACAAGAATACAGAAAGGAATTAAAAATATAAAAGCTCCAATTAAATTAACCCACGCTTTTGTCCTTTTAGAAAATTTTGCATAAGTTAAATCCACTCTAACATGCTGGTCATACTTTAATGCGAATCCAGCTGCTAACAAAAATATCACAGCATAAATATGCCATTCTAATTCATACATCGCAGGATTTGTTTTATTGAATAAATATCTATTAAATACATCAAAACAGACAATCGCAACAAGAATTGTACATAACCAGCATGCTATTTCTCCAAAAAATTCATTTATTTTATCAATAATAATAGCAATTTTTTTGAGAACACTTTTCATGTCGCCTCCCAAAAATTAAAAATGTTTAATGAGATTAAATTCCATATATCTATGAAATTACATTGTCAAGCAAAAAATTATTTTAATCTTAATGCATAGCCAGAAAATATGATATAAAATTCACTTACGATTTTTGCCATTTTTTTATTTACTTTTCCAGATATGTCTCTAAAAATTCTTGCAAGTTTATTTTCTGGAACTAATCCCATACCAACTTCATTTGACACTATAACAATGTTATAATTTATACCTTGTAAAACTTTAAGAAATTTCTCAATTTCTTTAAAAATAATACTTTCATCCGTTCCAATTTTTAAAAAAAGATTATTTAACCATATAGTTATACAATCCAATAAAAGCACATCAATTTTTGAGTTTAATGAGACTAAAATTTCTGGAATATTGTACGGTTCTTCAATTAAGTTATGCCACAAATTAGGGTCTCTTCTTTTTTTATGGAGTTTTATTCTTTGTTTCATTTCGTCATCAAAAGGAATTGCAGTTGCAAGGTAGGTTCTTTTACCTGGAATATTTAAACATAAATTTTCTGCAAATTCACTTTTCCCACTTCTCGCACCACCAGTAACTAATATTTTTCTTATATTCATTTTAATATTCTTCTTTCATTATTAATGGTAAATAATTTTTAATAACAAACTCTTTTTCTTCATCGTAACTTTTTAATTCTTCATTCAATTTTTTTTCAAGTATATGATTTAAAATAATTTTAAATAATGGTGATGGTTTAAATCCAAGTGCAATTAAATCATTTCCTGTAATTTCAGGTTTTACATATCTAAGCTTAATCAAGAAATTAATTATTTTCTTCTTTAATGATTTATCATCTAAATAACTTAGTACAATAATTAAACTTTCAATATTTTTATCTTTTAACAATTTATATACCTCTGAATTTTTTATATCTTTATTTCTGAAAAGTTCTTTTAATATATAATGAACCTCGAAATAAGTCCTTTTTAAATAATCTGCATCTTTTTTAAATAGATTTAAC
>JALVYZ010000016.1 GCA_027037705.1 bacterium
GTTTATTTTCTTTTTCAATATGATAAAAATTTTTACTTAACAACCTACAAATAACCAATAATAAATGTTGTATCAATCTTTCTTCAATTTTAATTTGTGGAATATTTTTATCTAAAATAAGTTTTAACTTAATCTTTGGCCTTTCAATTTCATATTTTGAAAAAAAGTAAAAGTCCCTAATTACATTATTTAAATCAATATTTCTCTTTTTAATCTTTTCAGGATGAGCAAAAAATAAAATTTCATTCATCAATTTTTTTATTGAAGAAATATCTTCATTTATTTTGATAATTGCTTTATTAAAATATTCATCATCTAATTTACTTTCATTTTTCAAAATTGATATTGCTTCAACTCTTCCTGAAATTCCCATTAAAATATTGTTTACATGATGAGCAATTGATGCAGAAATATGCCCTACTTCTGCATATTTTTTTTCTTCAATAATATCTTCAAAAAGTTTAAAAAACTGATTTATATCAAAAATTTCTTTTATATAATAATCTTTACAATTAACAATTTTATAATTAAAATCTTTCTTTAATGAAGTTGCTTCTTTATAAATAATTGTATCAAATTTTTTACTTATTATTGGACAATCTTTGCAAGTTGATTCATTATTATTAAAGAATTTATAACATTTTTCTCCAACTGGGATTTTTGTATTGAAAATCTCTTCACTCTTTTTATTTGCAAATTTTATTTCAAAATCTTTGCCTACAACAATTATCCCTATTGAAATGTTGTCTAAAATATTCTTAAAATTTTCCATTTTTAAAAATTTTTCACTATTTCTTCTGCAAATTCACTGCATTTTACTTCAATTGCATTCTCCATCTGCCTTGCGAGGTCATATGTTACTTTTTTATTTAATATTGCTTTCTGAAATCCAGATTCAATAATTTCAGCAACTTTTTTTTCATTTAAATACTTAAACATCATTACTCCTGACAAAATTAAAGAACCGGGATTCACTTTATCAAGACCAGCATATTTAGGAGCTGTTCCATGAGTAGCCTCAAAAATTGCTATTTCATCACCAATATTTGCACCAGGTGCTATTCCAAGCCCACCAACCTGAGCAGCACAAGCATCTGAAAGATAATCTCCATTTAAATTTGGAGCTACAATTACATCGTATTCATCAGGTCTAAGTAATAATTGTTGAAACATAGCATCAGCAATCCTATCTTTCAAAACTATTTTACCCTCAACTATGTTACTTTCCTTACATATAAAATTCTCAAATTCAGTTTCAGCAATTTCATATCCCCAATTTCTAAAAGCTCCTTCTGTAAATTTCATAATATTTCCTTTATGCACTATGGTTACACTTCTTCTTTTATTCTCAATTGTATACTTTATCGCTTTCCTTACAATTCTAAATGTTCCTGATTTGCTAATTGGTTTAATTCCAATTCCAGAGTCTTGTTTTATCTTTACTCCAAAGTTATCATATAAAAATTTTATTAATTCCAATGCTTCCTTAGTTTTCGCTTCCCATTCAATTCCAGCATAAACATCTT
>JALVYZ010000017.1 GCA_027037705.1 bacterium
CCATTATTCCAATTATTCCAAAAACTGCACCTGCATAATCAGCAATTTGGACTCCTATTATTGGATGTTTTTTATCTCTTGAACCACTAAAACTTAAAATTCCAGACAAAGCTAAAAAATTTAAATCATGACCTGGACGATATTTCCAAGCAGAATTTTGTCCAAAGCCTGTTAATGAAAGATATATAATTTTATTATTTATTTTTTTAATAGTGTTAAAATCAATTTTTAATCTTTCTGTAACTCCTGGTCTAAAGCTTTCAACAATAACATCTACATCCTTCACAAGTTTGTAAAATATTTCTTTTCCTTTTTCATTTTTTAAATCAAGAGTAAGACTCTTTTTATTTCTATTTATTCCAATAAAATAGCCGCTATTTTTACCCTGTTTTGGTTGCCATTCTCTATGGTAATCTCCTCTTTCTGGTTCTTCAATTTTTATTACTTCGGCTCCCATATCTGCAAGTAACATTGTGCAGTATGGGCCTGGAAGCAATCTTGATAAATCTAATATTTTTATTCCTTCTAAAGGTAAAGTTTTGTTCATTATTCTCCTTAGTAGATTAAGGCTAAGGGCTATAATCTAAAACCCTAAGCCTTCTCTCTGTTTAGTTATTATTTTTAAAATATTTTATAAATCTCCATCCTACACAAAAAATACCTAAAATTAAAAATATAAATATAACAAAATTAAACTCTGCAAGTGTAGAGCTTAACTGAAGATGAAATTCTTTCTTATGACATTTATTACAATTTGTTTTTGCAATATCTTTTTCACCATGAACAACATTGCCATGATGGCAAGCAAGACATCTATCTTCAGAATATTTTTTACCAGTTAAAAATTTTTCATGAGCTGAGATTCTAAATTTTGCAAATTTTACACCTGCACATTTTCCTTTAATTTCTGTATGGCAGGATTTACAAGTATCTGCCAAATTTTTCTCATTTACTTTTGAATATGGATTATTTTTTGGTAATATAAAATGTTTAGTGTGGCATCCCCAACATTTATACACTTCATTTTTTGCGTCATATAATCCTTTTTTATGAACAGTATTTTTTATTCCTTCCATTTTATCGTGACATTCAAGACAATTTACAACACTTTTAAAACCCTTTTTATGTGGAGTATCTGCATTTTGATGACAGTCTGTACATTCTATTTGACCTTTATGAACACTTGCATTGAAAATTAAATATTCTCTCATATGGCATTTAGAGCATTGCTTCATTGCAAATAATTGATAGCTATAGAAAGTAAATATTAAAACCAATGTAATATTTATAAATTTTTTCATTTTGTTTCCTCCTAATTTGCAATAGTTATACTATCAATAATTTCTGCTATATCTTTAACCTCAATTTCTTCTTCTTTCTTGAATTCCTTAATTCCATCAGTAATCATTGTCATACAGAATGGACAAACAGTAGCAAAACATTCAGGATTTTTTTCTAATCCCTGTTTTACCCTTGCATTATTGATTCTTTCTCCAATTGTCTCTTCCATAAACATTCTTCCTCC
>JALVYZ010000018.1 GCA_027037705.1 bacterium
AATCCTGCAATTCAGGAAATGAACAAAAAATGTGCTATGTGCCATTTAAAAGAAAATAAGTCTCTTGTATTTCAATGGGAAAATTCTCCTCATGCTGCTGCAAAAGAAGGACCTGTCGGTTGTTATACATGTCATGCTGCTTCTAAAAATGATCCTTATGGTTACAAACATGAAGGAGCATTTATTAAAACTATAATTACTCCTAAAGATTGTGCTTACTGTCATGAAAGAGAAACTAAGGAAATGATGAATTCTCATCATGCAACTGCTGGTCAAATTTTAGCCTCTTTAGATAATGTTCTTGGAGAAGTAGTATGTAGTATGCCAGATACTAAAGCTGATGCAGTAAATGGATGTTGGCAATGTCATGGTTCAGTTATAAAAATTTCAAAAGATAAGAATGGAAAACCTTTAAAGAATCAAATTGGTGCAATTCAACTTGATTACAAAACCTGGCCAAATTCAGGAATTGGGAGATTAAATCCTGATGGTACAAAAGGCACATGTAATGCTTGTCACTCAAAACATTCATTTAGGGCAAGTATGGCAAGACAACCTGAAAATTGCGGGAAATGCCATTTAGGTCCAGACCATCCACAAAAAGAAATTTATGAAGAGTCAAAACATGGAATCGCATATTACACAACTATTCGTGGACCAGGAATGAATGGAATGGATATATTAAAAACTGGAACATGGGTACTTGGAAAAGATTATTATTATGCACCAACCTGTTCAACATGCCATATGGGCGCTTATGTAAAACCTAATGGCTCAGTTGCACAAAATACTCATAATGTTGGTGATAGAATTTCATGGAACTTAAGAGCTCCTATTTCAATTAAATTAAACAGAGTAATTTTTGAAGATGGGACTGTTACAGATATTCCAGGAGAATATCCACCTCAACCTGGCCAAACTGCTAAATATAAAGATTTTGAAGTAGTAAATGGAAAATGGAAAAAAGTAATTAAAACAAAAAGAATCAAGAAAGTTATTTCATGGAAGCAAAGAAGAAAGAATATGCAGGGGGTATGTAAATCATGTCATAGTGTTCAAAAAATAGAAAATTTCTACAAATACTTTGATGATTTTGTTTATACCTACAACAACAAATTTGCAAAACCTGCAAAAAAACTTTGGGCAATGATGAAAAAAGATGGATTAGTAAAAGGTTCTTTATTCCATTCAAAAGCTGGATGGGCATGGTGGGAAATCTGGCATCACCAGGGAAGAAGAGCTCGTCATGGAGCATCAATGATGGGACCAGACTATGCTCACTGGCATGGATTGTATGATGTTGCAAAGGTATTCTACTTTGAATATCTACCTGAAATTATTAAACTTGCTAAAGAACACGGAAAATATGAAAAGTATAAGAAAGTTATTGATGAATTACTCAATAAACCAGAACATAAATGGAGATTAAAGGGTTTCGGAGAAGAAATAGAAAAAATGATTAAAGAGGAGCAGAAATTAAGATATGGTCAGTAAAAATTTTAACTCTAAAATTGCGGGGATTCTCCTCCCCGCTTTTATTTTTTTAATATTTCTAAAAACATTACATGCTGATATTTTAGATAATGTTAGAAAACTAAAAATTGGGATAAATGGATATTATATTGGTTATAAGCTAAAAAATTATAAAAAACTAACAAAGATAAATAAAGTATATAAAGGGACAGAAAAATATAAAGACAAAAATATTTATATTACTGTTAGTAAAAATGAGAAGATAATTTTAGGGATTTACAAAAAAATTGATAATGCTACATATGATGATTTAAAAAAAACAATTTCCTTTTTAATGATAAATTTTGGAGAACCTACAATTGAAGCTCATGGTAAAAATATCTACTGGTTCTATTCTGAAAAAGGTAAAATTTCAAATAAAGAATTTTTAGAAGCAAGAAAAAAAAATAAAATTAAAAAGCCTATATTAATGGTAAAATTTAATTCAAATAAATTTATTTCTTCAAATTCAAATAAAATAAAATTCTACTTTATAATATATTCTGAACCATTAATAAAAAAATTACTTAATAAAAATTGACAACCTTTTAATTTTTCTTTACTAAAATTTATATGAAGTCTCTTAATCAAAAATATCTTTTGGCTGTTTCTATTATAATTACAATCATTTTAGGTTCTATTTTTTCTTTTTTCTATTTTACAATTAAAAGAATGATTTTAAATCAAGTTTATCAAAAAGCTTCAGTCGTTGCAGATCAGGTGATTATTTTAAGAAAATGGGTTGCTGATATGCATGGTGTATTTGTTGTTCAAAGACCTGGAATAGAACCTAATAGATTTTTACCTTATCCAATTTTAAATTGTGGAGAAATTACACTTGTTTTAAGAAATCCTGCACTCATTACAAAGGAACTCTCTGAAATGACAAAAAAATTAAAGTCATACTATTTTAAATTAACAAGTGATAAAGTTATAAATCCAAAAAATTCACCTGATGATATAGAGAAAAAAGCCCTTAATTTATTTAAAACCCAAAAATATAAGGAATTCAAAATAATAGAGCAGAAAGGAGATAAAAGGTTTCTAAGATTAATTAAACCACTATATATAAAAGATAGCTGTCTTACATGTCATATTTATCAGGGCTACCATGTTGGACAATTAAGAGGTGCTTTAAGTATTTTTGTCCCGATGGATAATGTTTATGAAGATCTTTCTAAAATAAAAAAGATATTCTTTTTTGGTGGAATTTTTATAGTTATATTAACTACTTTTATAATTTTTATTATTAACTATTACTTAACTATTAAACCAATAACATCATTAACATCCTCTATAAAAAATTTTTCTCAAAAATTAGATATAAATTTTAAACCATCTAATAGAAAAGATGAAATTGGTACTCTTGAAAAAAGTTTTTTTGAAATGGCAAATAAAATCAAAAATAATTATGAAATAATGCAAAAAGAAATAGAAAAAGCCACTGAAGAATTAAAAAGAAAAGATAAAATAAAAACAGATTTTATAGCAACAATGTCCCATGAACTAAGAACTCCATTGACAACAATTCAAGGTGGGATTGAATATCTATTTAAAGTTATCAAGAAAAAGGAAAATATTGAATTTATAAAAATAATTGATAAAAATTTAAAAAATTTGATTTTAATGGTTAACAACTTAATAGATATTGCAAGAATCGAACTTGGAAAATTAGATTTAGAACTCACAGAAGTTAATTTAAAAGAATTACTTGAAGAAGTAATACTTTTTTTTAAAGGATTCGCATATGAAAAAAATATAAAAATTATAAAAAAAAATTTTAATGATTATTATGTTAAAATTGATAGAAGAAGGATTAATCAGGTTTTAATAAATGTTTTACACAATGCTATTAAATATTCTCCTGAAGGTGAAAAAATCGAAATTTCCATGACTAAAAAAGATAACTTCATTAAAATCTCAATAATTAATAAAGTTAAAAATAGAATATTAAAAAATGATTTAAATAAATTTTTCATTAAATATAAATACTTATCTTCTGGAAAAGAGAAAGGAAGTGGACTTGGATTAGCTATTGCAAAAGCTATAATGGAAGCTCATAATGGCAAAATTAACATAAATTTAATTGAAGATAAAAAAATAGAAATAACTTTATATTTTAAGGCAAGCAATGATGAAAATATTAATAGTTGATGATGATAAAGATATTTTAAAAGTATTAGAAGCTAATTTAAAATTTGAAAATTACGATGTTCTTACTGCTGAAAATGGTTTTGAAGCTTTTGAAAAGGCAAAAAAAGAAAATCCTGATTTAATTATTCTTGATTTAAATCTCCCTGATATTGATGGAATTCAAGTTTGTCATAAATTAAGAGAAATTGAGATAGATATTCCTATTATCATGCTTACTGCAAGGGACACTGTATCTGATAAAATTTTAGGCTTAGAGTGTGGGGCAGATGATTACATCGTAAAACCTTTTAATTTTCTTGAATTACACGCAAGAATAAAGAGTTGTTTAAGAAGAGCTAAAAAAGAAATTAATAATAAAATTTTAAAATTTAAATCATTAACAATATACCCTGATAGGCAAGAAATTAAACATGACGGAAAAAAAATTAATTTTACTAAAACTGAGTATAATTTATTTATGTTTCTTTTTAAAAATGTTGGTAAAATTTGCACCAGAAAAGATATAAAAAAGGCATTATGGAAAAATAAAGAAATTTATGATTGGTCAAGAACTATTGATATACATATAAATCATCTCAGAAAAAAACTTCCTGAAGATATAAAAATTAACACTATTAAAGGGAGTGGCTATATTTTAGAATAAACTTGAATTTTAAAATTTTTTTTATTAATATAAAATTATGAAATTTTTTTATATAATATTGTTAATTATACTGTCTATTATAACATCTTGTTTTTCCAACCTGCCAGATAATATATCAAAAATTTTAAAATCAAGATGTGATAGCTGCCACTCCTATAAGATTTATAAAAAAATAAAATCCAATAATAAAGAAATATGGGAAGAAATATTACATAAAATGATAATAAAAGGTGCAAAATTAAATGAAGCTGAATATGAGAAACTTTTAAAATATTTCGCTAATAATGAAAAACATTAAACATAAATTAAATGAAATTGTTTTTGGAACAGAAACTTTTGCAGGTAAACTATTTGATATTATTTTAATTGGATTTATTCTAATTAGTGTTTTCTGTATAATTATTGATAGTGTCCCTGATTATAATCAAAAATATGGTAATATTTTAAAAATTCTTGAATGGTTTTTTACCATTTGCTTCACAATAGAATACATATTAAGATTAATCATTTCAGAAAAACCTCTTAAATATGCATTTAGCTTTTTTGGATTAGTTGATTTTATCTCATTTTTACCAACATATTTGACTCTTTTTATCTCAGGAAGTCATTATCTTCTTGTTATTAGGACTTTGAGATTGTTAAGAATCTTTAGAATATTAAAATTAGTTCAATATATGAAACAAGGAGAGCTAATTTTAATTGCATTAAAAAACAGCAGAAACAAAATTATAGTTTTTTTATTTGCAGTACTTAATCTTGTAATTATAATTGGAGCAGTTATGTATGTTATAGAAGGTGAAAAAAATGGTTTTACAAGTATCCCAAAAAGTATCTATTGGGCAATTGTAACATTAACAACAGTTGGTTATGGAGATATTTCTCCAAAAACGCCATTAGGACAATTTCTTGCATCAATGATAATGATAATAGGTTATTCTATAATAGCTGTTCCAACAGGGATTGTAACGCATGAAATGACTACTTTATCAAAAGATAAAAACTATTTTAAAAAATGTGAAAATTGTGGTTATGAA
>JALVYZ010000019.1:0-311 GCA_027037705.1 bacterium
GCATTATAATATTTATTTAACAATATCAACTACTGCGGCTGTAGCTCAGCTGGATAGAGCGTCGGACTTCGAATCCGCAGGTCGGGGGTTCGAATCCCTCCAGCCGCGGTTATGTTTTATGTATATTTTTAAATTTAACTTCCTATAATCATTATCTTTTTTTTAAAGAAGCAAAACAGAGAAAAACAGGGCAAAATAATACAAAATTGTATCAAAATATTGACCAAATCATCATTTTGAATGCAAAAAAACGACCAAAAAGTGACCAATTTTTTAATTGTTAAAGGTATAAAAAATCCCCAGTAAAAGGC
>JALVYZ010000019.1:321-1517 GCA_027037705.1 bacterium
GAATTAGGAATTGATCGTAAAACAGTGAGAAAGATTCGAGAAAAAGTAAAAGAAGGAGTAATTCCGCCAAAATATTCAAGGCCAAGTATATTGGACACTTACAAAGAAGAAATTATGGAATATTTATCAGAGGGTTTATCTGGAGTTTTAATTCATGAAAGATTGGTTAAAGAAAAAGCTCTAAAAGTAAGTTATAGTTGTGTAAAAAAGTATATTCGCAAATTAAGGAACACTGAAGGAATATATGTTCCATTAATATCGCCACCAGGCGAAGAAGCGCAGGTAGATTTTGGATATGTAGGATATTTTTATGATTCAAAAAGAAAGAAGAAAGTGAAGAGTTGGATATTTTGTATGGTGTTATCTTACAGCAGGTATAAATATTATGAAATAGTTCAACATCAAGATGTACAGACTTTTCTAAGATGTCATATAAATGCCTTTGAATATTTTTCAGGAGTGCCTCAAGTAGTAAAAATAGACAATTTAAAATCAGGAGTGTTACAGTCAAATTTTTATGAACCAGTAATCCAAAGAGAATATTCAGAAATGTTAAGATATTATGGAAGTTCACCTGTAGCCTGCAAGGTAAGATATCCCCAGGAAAAGGGTAAAGTAGAAAGTGGGATAAAATATGTAAAAAACAATTTTTTCAAATCAATAAAAGAGAAAGATTATGATAAGGTTCAAAGTTTACTAAGAGAATGGCAGGAGGATGTGTGTAATAAAAAGATACATGGGACAACGAGAAAAATTCCATATGAGCAATATATAGAAAAAGAAAAAAGTAAATTAAATCCACTTCCAGCTAAAAGATATGAAACATATGAAATATCAGAAAGGATAGTAAACCGTTATGGTCATATAACTTACAGATACAACTATTATTCAGTACCTTATAAATATGTAGGAAGTAAAGTGAGTATTCGTAGCAATGGCAAAATATTAAAAATTTACAATGATAAATATGAAGAGATAGCGTGTCATCCAGTATCAGAATTAACAGGAGAATTTATAACTAATGAAAGTCATAATCCGAAATTAAAGACATCTGATTATGAAAAAAGGTCCCTTGAAATAGGAGAGCATACCTTAGAATTTTACAATAGATTAAAAGAGGAAAAACCTCATCATTATCACAGAATAATGCAAGGAATTTTTCAATTAGCAAGGAAATATAACAATGAGACAGTTGA
>JALVYZ010000020.1 GCA_027037705.1 bacterium
CCTTTATACTGACTAACAAGAATTGTCCCTGCAATAGCAAGCCCACTTCCTAATGTTAACATAAGAAATAAGATAGGATAACTAATCGAAATTGTTGCAATCGCATCTGAACCTAATCTTCCTACCCAAAAGGTATCTATTAATTGGTATGTTGTTTGTAATAAATTTGAAATAATAATTGGAATAGCTAATGAATAAAGAATCTTCAGCATTAATTATACTCAATATATCAATAAACAATTTTTATCAAATTTTAAACACCATAGTGCTCTACAATAATCTTTTTAATTATTTTATTGTTGGCTTTGTGAAATAAAAATGGACCTTGTTTTTATGGTACATTTTTTGATTTGTACAGCCCAAAAAAATAGATTTAAACAAAATTCGAGATTAACTCTTTTAATTTATTTTTATTTATTTTTTTATTAAATAGAGGTTTGGTTAAGTCAACATTTTTATTAAAATCTTTTTTATCACTTCTATAAATAATTCCAACAGGGAAATAATCTGTTCTCATTGCTATTTTCATGGCTTCAATTTTATTGTAAGGGTCGTGATTATTTATAAAATAAGTATTTTTTTCATACCATTCATAAGTATTTATTTTATTGAAGCTTACACATGGTTGGAAGATTTCTACAAATGAAAAACCTTTATTTTTTATTGCTTCTTTTATTATTTTTTTTGTTAAATCTTTGTATCCAACAAATGTCCTTGCCACAAATGATGCGTCAAGAGATATAGCGACAGATACGGCATTAAACGGTTCCTCAAATACTCCTTGAGGTTGAGCTGGAGTTTTTACTCCCATCATTGTTGTTGGAGAAGCTTGACCTTTTGTAAGACCATAAATTTGATTGTTATGAACAATTACTGTTATATTAGGATTTCTTCTAATTCCATGTATAAAATGATTTCCTCCTTCTGCATACATATCTCCATCTCCACCCTCCGCAATAACAGTTAGTTCTGAATTAGCGATTTTTACCCCTGTTGCAATTGGAATGGCTCTACCATGAAGAGTATGAAATCCATTTACATTAATATAATGAGGCATTTTAGCTGCCTGTCCAATACCACTAACAATAACAATTTTATTTGGAGATAAATTTAATTCTTCAAAAACTTCCATGAGAATTGTTCTAATCCCAAAATTTCCACATCCTGGACACCATGCAATGTCCTTAGAGCCAGGTCTATTTGGTATAAATTTATTTTGCATATTAAATTCCTCCTATAATCTTTAAATTTTCTACTATCCATCAATTTTATCTATCTCTTCAATAATCTCTTCCATATAAAACTGTCTTCCATTATATTTTAAAATTTTATTTATGTTAGTTATTCCAAATTCTTTTTTTAATAAGTCAGCAAACTGGCCTGTTAAATTCCCTTCAATAACAACTATTTTTTCTGCTTTTTCAAAAAAATTTGATACATTTTTATTTATTGGCCAAATTTGATTGAAATGAAGATGAGCAAGCTTTTTATTTTTTAATTCTTCTATTGCTTCTTTT
>JALVYZ010000021.1 GCA_027037705.1 bacterium
ACAAGAATTCCTCCTGAACCATCAGCTATAAAAAGGTAATCTCCTTTTATTACAGCTTCTTTTGCAAGATGCTTATTCTTTATATATTCAACTATTCTTGGATTTGCTTTGTCAGAAATATCAACAATCTGAACACCTGAAGATCCATCACAAACAAAAGCATAATCTCCATAAACCAAAGTACTCATACTCCAATCTGGTGTATCAACCGAACCAACAAGAGTAGGATTTGTTTTGTCTGATATGTCAACTATTTTTAAACCTCTGTACGCGTCAGATACGTAAGCATAATTACCATCCACTGTTATACCGTAAGCAGAACCATCAGTATCATAACTTCCTACAACAGATGGATTTGATGGATTTGATACATCCGCTATTAGTAAACCAGCTCTAGAGTCAGCAACATAGGCGTAATTTCCTACTACATAAACGTCATAAACATAAGTTGATGTTGGTAAAGTACCTGTTATAGAAGGATTTGATGGATTGGACACATCTATGACGTACATGTTTTGTGAACTGTAGTCTGCAAGATATACATATCCATCTTTATAAAATATACCATAAGCAGCGCCCGGAGTATCCAGAGAACTTTTAACCTGTGGATTTGTTTTATCCGATACGTCAATGATTTGTAATCCTGCAGTATGGTCAGCAATGTAGGCATAGTCTCCTGAAACATAAACTTTATTCGCATACGATGTATAAAGGTTACCTATCTGAGTCATATTTACAGGATCTGAGATATCAAATATTTTTAGACCATTGTTTCCATTGGCAACATACAAGTCATTCCCATCTATAAATAAACCTTCTGTATAGTCATGGGTTTCCACTATTTTTACAATTTCAGGTTCATCAAAATCTTTTTTGGATATACTCTGTATTCCAGAAAGTATAGAAGCAACTTTAAGATTTTTTGTATAGTTAGCTATAAGTAGATAATCATCTTTAATGTCTATTCCATATACTACACTTGAAGAAACAATACTTCCAACAAACTTAGGATTATTTTTATCTGATATATCTATTACTTCAATGCCTTTATAATCTCCTACAAACGCATAATTTCCGTTTACTTTGATGGAAAAAGCTGTTATACCTGAAAAATAATAACCTGTTCTAACTGGCGAGTCAGGATTTGATATGTCATAAATACTAAAATTTGATGTATACAGATAGTTATCTATAATCTTTATATCATTTATTCTACCTGTTGCTATTGATTTAACTAATACTGGATTATTCTTATCTGATACATCAACAATATAAAGACCAAACCTACCTCCTATGTATGCATAACTTCCTTTTAGTGCAATACATCTTAACTTATCTCCTATATTTAAACTGCTTACAAATGTTGGATTATTTTTGTCTGAAATGTCTAATATTATGAGATTTTCACTTAAATCAGTAGTAACGAATGCATAATTGCCAGAAACGTAAACATCATTAAAGTCATTATCCCCTAAATCTATAGAACCTTTTTCTTGTGGATTTGAAGG
>JALVYZ010000022.1 GCA_027037705.1 bacterium
AACTTTCTTTTAAATGAAAAAATATCACAATCATTATCAGGAAGGGTAAAAATAGTTAAATTATTGCCATTTAGTTTTTCTGAAATAAAAAAAAATTTTAACATAAAAGATATTGATACTTTACTTTTTAGAGGATGTTATCCACCTATTTATGATAGAAATATAGAGCCAGATGTCTGGTTTGATGACTATCTTGCAACTTATATTGAAAGAGATGTCAGAAATTTAAAAAATATTTCAAATTTAATTACTTTTCAGAAATTTTTAAAACTTCTTGCTGCAAGAGTAGGACAATTATTAAATTTTAATTCTCTTGCAAATGAAACAGGAATTTCTCACAATACTGCAAGGAGCTGGTTTTCAATTCTTGAAGCAGGTTATATTGTATATGCTTTAACTCCATATTATGAAAATTTTGGCAAAAGAATAGTCAAACAACCAAAGATTTACTTTTATGATACTGGTCTTGTCTGTGCTCTTCTTGGACTTGATTCTCCATCGCAGTTATCTTTTCATTATTTAAGGGGAAATATTTTTGAAAATTTTGTTGTTACTGAATATTTAAAATCAAGATATAATATTTGCAAAAGGAATAATTCATTTTTCTGGAGAGATAAAAATCAAAATGAAATTGATTTATTAATTCAAAAAGGTAATAAACTAATACCAGTAGAGATAAAATCTTCAGAGACTTTTAATGAATCTCTTATAAAAAATTTAAAAAAATGGGACAAAATAACAGGCAAAAAAAATCAAAAATTTTTAATATATTGTGGAGAAATAGATATTGACCTTGAAGATATTAAAGTTATTTCATGGAAAAATTTAGACAAATTTTTTAATATGATTAATGGGGAGGTTTAAATGGATAAAAATGAGCTTGTAAAATTAATAATTGATGGGATGAGAAGAACATTAGTTCATTATGGGTTCTGGTTTAATGAAGCAATACATCAGTTTGGTTTTGAAGAAGCTGAGAAAATGGAAAAAACTGCATGGGAGAATGGATTTAAAATTATAATGAAAAGATTGTCTAAAATTTTAGGATTTGAAATTGATGAAGATGGCGTGCCTATTGTGTTAAAAGAAAAATCAGAAGAAGAATTAAAAAAAATTCTTGAAGGTGTTGCTGCTAATTGGCTTGCAAATGATGGAGTATGGTTTCAGGCAATAGAATTTCCAAATGGGATAAATGATGCAAAAAGAACAAATGATTCTTGCTGGACTAAATTTTCTCCTTTTGAAGCAAAAAAGATAAAAGAATTATTAAACTTAGGAGAAAATCCAGGGCTTGAAGGATTAAAAAAAGCCTTGCAATACAGAATGTATGCTTTTATAAATAGATGGTCTATTGAAAAACCTGATGATAAAACTTTAATTTTCAGAATGAATGACTGCAGAGTTCAGTCTGCAAGAAAGAGAAAAGGACTTCCTGATTACGATTGCAAAACAGCAGGTCTTGTTGAATACATTTTTTTTGCAAAAACAATAGATTCACGAATTAAAACAGAATGTATCTGTTGTCCACCTGATAACCATCCAGAGGAATATTATTGTGCATGGAAGTTTACAATAAAGGATGAAGGTTGAAGGAGGGAAAAAACAATACACAAGTTACGAACCACGAAACACAATTATTAAATAATAAATAGTAACTAATAACTTAATAACTATAAATAACAATAAATTACACATAAAAATCATGTATTACATAGAATTATTCGAAAGCTTATATAGAAATAAAATTAAATATCTAATTGCAGGAGGTCTTGCTATAAACCTTTATGGAATTCCAAGAGTTACAATGGATGTGGATTTATTAGTTGATTTAAACTCTGAAAATATAAATAACCTGAATAAAGTTTTACAAAAATTAAATTATGAACCAATTTATCCAGATATGAAATCATTTTCCTGTGAAAATATTGACTACTGGATTAAATATAAAAACATGATTGCATTTTCGTTTAAAAATGTAAATGAACCGTTTAAACAGATTGATATTTTACTTGAACCATCAAAAGATTTTAAGTTTTACTGGAATAAAAGGGAAATAAGGAAAATAAACAATATTGAGATTTACCTTTTATCAATTGATGATTTAGTTGAAATGAAAAGAAAATCAAATAGAATTCAGGATAAAAAGGATATAGAATTTCTTGAAAAAGTTAAAAATGAAAGAACTTAAAGGCTTTTATTATCATATTGATGACAATAAGATTGAGGAATATAAAAAATTACCAGATGAAATGAAATTGAAATGGCTTGATGAGATTTTTAAATTTACTGTAATGTGCGAAACAGAAAAAACTAAAAAAATAAGAGAAAAGTTAAGAAAAGGAGAAATATAACCAATGATAATAATTAATGATGTTACTTTGAGAGATGGTCTTCAAAATGAGCCGTACTTTGTACCAACAGAGGAAAAAGTAAAATTAATAAACATGCTTATAGATGCAGGCATAAATTATCTTGAAATTACATCATTTGTAAGACCAGATATTATTCCTCAATTAAAAGATAATTTTGAACTTGCTACATCTGAAGATTTAAAAGATGCTCATTTCAGCGCACTTATTCCAAATTTAAAAGGATTTCAGAGATTAGTTAAAACAAAAATTGAAGAAGCTGTTTTTTTTATTAGTGCATGTGAACTTCACAATCAAGAAAATGTGAGAAAGACAATTGATAGAAGTTTAGATGATTTAAAAGAAATCTGTGATTATTCAAAAGAAATAAATACTTCCAAAAAAATAAAAATTGCAATATCAATGGTTTTTGGTTCTCCTTTTACAAAGTCTTTACCTGAAGATAAAAACCTATTTAAAATAATTGATTTTGCTCTTGAAAATAGTATTCACGAGATTACTCTTTCGGATACATGGGGAAATGCAGATGAAAAAGTTTTTTATAATCAATTAAAAAAAATTATGAATCAATATAAAGGTGTAAATTTTTCTCTTCATCTTCATAACATTGCAGGAAAGGGATTAAAAAATTTAGAAATAGGACTTAAAGAAGGGATTTATAAATTTGATACATCTCTTGCTGGCATTGGCGGCTGCCCATTTTCAACAGAAAAAGGGGGTAATATTGATATATTTGATGCATTAAAAATTGTTGAATCATTAAATTTAAAACATAACATTGATAAAAACAGAGTAAAATTAGCTGAAAATTATTTTAAAAATATAAAAAGAATACCTGACTTTTTAAAATTTTAATAAATTTTATGCAATTACCTTTGTTTTAAGGGTAAAATTTTTCTTTAATTTTTATTGAAAAAAACAATTTTTGAAAAGGAAAAATTAATTATTGGAATTGGAGATACCACTATTAATTATTAATGAAAAATTTAAATTTATAAACTCAGATAGGCAATTAAAATTTTTTAAAGACATTCCTGAAAGCCATCTTTAAAAGATAAAAAGATAATCAGATTAAAATTGAGAAAATAAAAAAATTTTATCAATCTGTCTAATTGTTAAACAAAATGATATACATTTTGTCAAATTATTTGACAAAATGATTTAATTGTGATAATTAAAAAATATGGATTTTAACAAAATATTAGAATTAAATGAATTAGCTAAATCTACAATAAAAAAGTTTAATAAAAAAAGGTTTGCCTTTAACAATATTTTAGCTGAAAAAGGGAAACATTTTGTTGGAATAGTTGGTCCAAGAGGTGTTGGAAAGACAGTTATATTAAAACAAATTTTAGCAGATATAGAAAATTCTTTCTATGTTTCAGCAGACACTATAGATGAAGATATTTTTGAGATTGCTAAAATTCTTAAAGAAAAATTTAAAATCAAATTATTATTAATAGATGAAATTCATTTTAAAGATGATTTTGAAATAGCTTTAAAAAAAATTTATGATTTTTTAAATTTAAAAGTAATATTTACAAGCTCTTGCTCATTATCCCTTTTTCAGTCAGCAGTTGATCTATCAAGGCGTGTAAAGCTTATAAAATTATATCCCTTTTCTTTAAGGGAGTATCTATATTTTAAAAAAGATTTACTTCTTAATAAGCTAACTTTTGAAAATATTATAAAAAGAAATAATCTTGAAAAATATCTTCTTTATGAATTTTTATTTGATAATTATTTAAAAGGAGAATTATTTCCTTTTAGTCTTGATGAACCTGAGGTTATGGATATCTTAAAGAATATTCTAAATACGATAATTTTTAAAGATATCCCTTCGATTAGCAACTTAAAATATAAAGAACTTAATATAATTGAAAAAGTTATAAAATTTATAGGAAAATCGCCAGTTGATGGGATAAATTTTTCTTCAGTTGCCAAAAATTTAGGAATTACAAAATATAAAGCAGAACAATATATAAAACTACTTGAAAACTCTTTTATACTGAACATTGTATATCCAGCTGGCTCTAATGTTTTAAAAGAACCAAAAATTTTAATGAATTTACCCTTTAGATTGATTTTTAAAGATTTTAATGATTGTATTGGAGAATTGAGAGAAGATTTTTTTGTAGAAATATTAAAAATGCAAGATTATGAATTTTATTATCTAAAGACAAATAGAGGACAAAAAACTCCTGATTATATTGTTAAATTTAAAGATAATGATGTTGTGTTTGAAATTGGAGGGCGAGGAAAGGGTAAAAGCCAATTTAAAGGTGTTAAGGTGGAAAATAAAATTATATTAACTCATCCAGGAATTGTTGATAAAAATAAACTACCCCTGTTTATAATGGGATTTACTGTATAAGCAACTTATATATTTTTTAATATGTATAAAAAATTCTTCATAAAATAAAAATTTTTCAGGAGGTAAATTATGAATTATGAATTTTTAAAAGTAGAACAAAAAGGTCAAATTGCAATTTTAACATTAAACAGACCTGAAATTATGAATGCTCTGAACTTCCCATTATTAAAGGAGTTAAATCATTTTATAACTGAAGCAAATTTTGACAAAGGAGTAAGAGTAATAATAATAACAGGAGCTGGAGAAAAAGCATTTTGTGCTGGAGCTGATTTAAAAGAAAGAAGAACAATGAGTCCAGATGAAGTTAAAAGATATATTTTTACAATAAGGACAACATTCACAGCAGTTGAGTATTTGCCAAAACCAGTTATTGCAGCAGTTAATGGTGTTGCTCTTGGTGGTGGGACTGAGCTTGCATTGGCTTGTGATATGAGAATTGCCTCAAAAAATGCAACAATGGGGTTAACAGAAACTTCTCTTGCAATTATTCCAGGTGCAGGTGGGACTCAAAGACTTGCAAGAGCAGTTGGTAAAGGCAAGGCAAAAGAGATGAT
>JALVYZ010000023.1 GCA_027037705.1 bacterium
TTCTGAAAAATCAATAATATCTCCTCTATATTTTTGCGCTATAGCCTCCATCTCCATTGCTGCCTGTCCTTCATAATTTGAATATTCTCTTATTCCAAGGATAACACTAACTGCATCAAATAATCTTCCGAGGCTTGAACAGTTCACACAGTTAACATTTTTTTCAATAATTCTTTTTACATTTTTTAAGAAAATTTTTGAATTAACATTAATCTCAAGAAGATTAAGATATTTTTCCCATTTTTCTCCAAAAATTTTTATTAAAAAGTAAATACCGATTCTGTAAATCTCTTTTATTGCAATTTCTCCACCAACAAGTTTAAAATAATTTATATGACCTGCTCTTTTAAAATTCTTTTCATTAGCAATTAAAATTTCTCCACCCCAGATATTTCCATCAGTTCCGTATCCTGTGCCATCACAGGCTAATCCTATAACTTTTCCTGATATTCCATTTTCAGCCATACAGCTTACAATGTGTGCATGATGGTGCTGAACTTTTACAATTTTTTTATGTCTTAATTTCATTAATGCAAATTGAGAAGAAAAATAATTTGGATGCATATCAATTGCAATAATTTCTGGGTCAGTCTCAGTGACTTTTTTCATTGTTTCAATTGTTTCAATAAAAAAATTTCTTGCAAGAGGATTGTCAAGGTCACCAACATGAGGACTTAAAAAAGCATAGTTATCTTTAATTATGCAAATTGAATTTTTCAAATGACCACCAAGAGCCATTATTTTAGGAAAAATTTTTTTTAAAATAATTGGAGATGGAGAATATCCTCGTGAATGGCGAAAAACCACAGGTTTTTCATTAAAGACAGCAGCAATAGAATCATCACATCTTACAAGAATATCTCTATTATGCAAAAGAAAGTAATCTGCAATATCTTTTAATCTTTCAATAGCTTCTCTGTTCTCAATGCATATAGGTTCATCAGTTAAATTGGCACTTGTCATAATTAGAAAATCTATTTCTCTTAAAATTAAATGATGTAAAGGAGTGTAGGGGAGCATAATGCCATATTTATCAAGAGAAGGAGCAACATTATCAGCAATAATCGTATTTTTTTTCTTTTTTAGTAACACTATTGGACATTGAGGAGATAATAGTAAACTTTCTTCATATTTTGAAATATATGCTATTTTTTTTGCAGAATTTATATTTCTTACCATAATTGCAAAGGGTTTCTCTTCTCTTAACTTTCTATTTCTTAATTTTTTAACAACATCAAAGTTAGTGGCATCACAACATAGATGAAATCCTCCAAGTCCTTTAAATGCAATAATTTTTCCCTGTTTAAGAAGATTAATTGTTGTTCGGAGGTCGTGATTAGTGGCTCGTGATTCGGGATTAGTGAGACGTGAAACGTAATTAATTTCTTCCACCTTCAGCCTTCCACCTTCCACCTTTATTTCCATTAAAAAAACTTGTGGTCCACATTCTGTACAGGCTATTGGTTCTGCATGAAATCTTCTATCTTCAGGATCTTCAT
>JALVYZ010000024.1 GCA_027037705.1 bacterium
ATGGAAAAGTTTTACCAGATGATTCTGAAAAATTTAAAAATATAATTAAAGAAAAAATAAAGACTATAAAAGAGAATGATATTACAGGAGAAGCTCTCCCTAAGCTTGGAACAAAAGTACTTGATAGTGTTATAAACGAGAATGGATTGTATCCAACTAAAAATTTCCAAACTGGAGTTTTTGAAGGCACAAATGAAGTAAATGGAGAAGCATTAGTAGAAAAGAAATATTTAGTTAAAAATAAAGGTTGTTTTGCTTGCCCAATAGCGTGCGGTAGAGTTGTAAAATTGCCAAACGGCAGGGAAGGAGAAGGACCAGAATATGAAACTGGATGGGCTTATGGAGCTTGCTGTGGTGTAGATGATTTAATTGCAATAAGTGAGTCTAATTTTTTATGTAATGAATTTGGGCTTGATACAATTTCTGCAGGGGTTACAATTGCATGCGCAATGGAGTTATATGAAAAAGGTTATATCCCAAAAGAAGATTTATGTGGTGGACCAGAATTGAAATTTGGAAGTTCTGAAGCAATAGTTTATTATACAAGGGCAATAGGATTGAGAGAAGGTTTTGGAGATAAACTTGCTGAAGGTTCATATAGACTTGCTATGATGTATAAACACCCAGAATGTGCTATGACTGTGAAAAAACAAGAACTCCCTGCTTATGACCCAAGGGGAGCCCAGGGTCATGCATTGCAATATGCAACCTCTAATAGAGGGGGGTGTCATGTTAGAGGGTATATGATTGCTCCTGAAATTTTAGGAGTTCCAGAGAAACTTGATCCCCAATCACTTGAAGGGAAAGCACAATGGGTAAAAATTTTTCAAGATTTAACAGCTGTTATAGATTCATCAGGGTTGTGTCTATTTACATCATTTGCTTTAAGTGCTGATGATTATAGAGATATAATAAATGCTGGAACTAATTTTAACTTAACAACTGAAGAAATGCTAAAAATCGGTGAGAGAATTTATAATCTTGAAAGAGTATTTAATTACAAAGCAGGAATTTCTCCTGACGAAGATACTTTGCCAGATAGATTTATTGAAGAAGAGATGCCAGAAGGACCAAATAAAGGAGTCGTTGTTCAATTAGGAAAACTTTTGCCGGAATACTACAAAGTAAGAGGATGGAACGAAGACGGTACAATTCCAGAAGAAAAGTTGAAAGAGTTAGAAATATTATAATATGAGAGTTAAAGTAAAATTTTTTACATTGTTTAGATTGGAGTATGGTTTATCTGAATTAAATTTAGAATTACCAGAAGAAGATATTACAATAAAAGATTTATTAAAAATTATTGATATAAAAACAGGTAAGAATATATCAAAAAAATTATTCACAGATGATAAAAAAGTTAAGACATCTGCAATAGTATTGGTGAATGGGAAAAATATTTTTCATATTAGAGGATTAGATACAAATATAAGAGATGGAGATGTAATTTCTTTGTTTCCTCCAGGAGGGGGCGGATAATTATTAAAAAATATTTTTC
>JALVYZ010000025.1 GCA_027037705.1 bacterium
AGTAATCAAATAAAATTCTTTTGAAGTAATTTTTTAGCCTTATGTTTTTTGAATAATCAAAATATAACAACTACCAATATATTTTCTCTTCTTTCCAACATCCCCCTAAAAAATAAACTTTTAAAGTTTTAATAGATATAAAATTAACATTCTGAACTTTTTTTCATCAATCCATAAAATCCAGCTATAGCAAAAAGTATCACCATAAAAAATATACCCCACTGATTCATTGTAGGTACAGCAACATTTGATTTTATTCGAACATTATCTATAATTAATCCTGAATCAACTACACTGTCTCCTTGATCAGCTACTGCAAATTCTATCGTATGTGTTCCTGAAGAAACTTGAATACAGAAATCTTGAAAAGGACTTCTACCATCATCAAAAATAGAGCCATTTGTTGGACCAGAACTATTAACACTATAAGATATATCATCTGTTGGCACATTAGGGAAAGAAGATTGTTCTGGAGTTTTGTCCACACTTCCAGATAATATTATATTATGATCTAAAAGAACATAAAAAATATCATCATATTCTATGTCTGTATCTTCTTCAGAGGTTAACCATGACCATGAAAAACAAAGTAAACCTCCTGAAGTAGTAAAAGTTTGGCTTACTAAAGTAAGTTGATTATCTGATTGCCCATCATTATCCATATCTGAATAAGGTGAATCATCTGGAGCTGTTGAATTATCTCCAGGACCGTTAGATATCAGTAAAAAATGAGTGCCATCTGGGGGGGAGATTGTTGGAGAAAAATTAGTAGACTCTAACACTTCTACATTTCCCTGCACAATATTCCATCCATTTATTCCATTTTCAAAACTACCATTGTTAATAGCAGTAAACCCTGTTTTTGATTGTAGTAACAATCCAAATAAAACGATTAAGCAAAAAGTTATCTGTTTTTTCCATAGAGATAAAAATTTTGCCATAAAACATCCTCCTTTATTTGATATTATATTTTTTATATTATTTATGTATTATAATAAAAAAAATTATTAGTCAACTTTTTTAACTCTAAAATATTTTTATTAAAATAAAAAAGTATAAAAAATTTTAACAAATTTTTTTACTTTTTTTAAATTATCCACACTATATTACTGTCAATCCCTGTTTTTCGAAGATTTATTGGTTTTACCTTATCCTAATAATGTCTTTACTTTATAAAATATTTCATAACCTTCATCTTTTGCTTTTTTTTTTAAATAAGGAATTATATAGGAGATTTTTATAGTTTAACATTAAACCTTTTTTCGTACAATACATTGGATTTGCCCTAAAACATCAGGGAATAAAGTTTAATCTACAGCGGGAAATCGTTTTATAAGCTATTCATGTCACGTGCAATGTTAAAATATACCAGAAGTGCAAAGTGAAAATGTACCATAAAAAGAAAAATCTTGTTAAGTTTCCTCCAAAATAAAAAATGGAGGGAAGAATGATAACTTACGAGGAGTTTATTATGATTCATACACTTTATAAAC
>JALVYZ010000026.1 GCA_027037705.1 bacterium
GGTTTACATCATCTCCAACTGTATTCCATTTTCCAATATCAACACCTGAAGCTATAACACCGTCTATATTGTCCCTAGATAAATCTATTTCAGATGGATTGTTATGAGACATTGCTTTTACAGTTAAGTAATAATCTATATTTCCGTCTTCATCCTGAGCAGGAGTATCTGCTGGTATATATACTCTAACAACAAATTCTTTTGTAGAATTTCCACTTACAGTTCCTATATCTACATTTCCGTCTCCATCTGTATCTATAAGTTTTGCAGATTTGTCGGCATTCCAGAATTCAATAATAGTTTTTGCAGGTATATTTGTATTAGCATCATCTACAGTTAAGTTAACTATATCTTCAACATTTGCTTTATTTTCCACAACATGTCTAAACTCAACCCATGTTCCAGCAGGAACATTTTTTATCAAATTATCATCCTGCCAGTTATTTCCACTGTCTTCTTCTGGAGCATCTCCTCCTACTGATATATCTGCTTGTGAAGAAACAGGAATAACAGTATGAGTTTCATTAGAATTTATTGATTTTTCTACTTCAGTAGATGTTGCAAATGAAATAACAGATATGTTATCTACACTGCCGTCATTTTCTTCAAAAGGACTATCTACCTGAACTTTAAATGTTAAAGTTCCCTGCTGGTCTGGAGATAATACAGGCTGAGAGTTGTTGTCTGTTGGATTACTGTCTGGCATAAAGAAACCAACAAACTTTATTTCTCCAGTTACATTGTTTTCATCTTTAAACCACTGGACACCGTCGTTAGAGTAAACAACAAAACCTTCAGGATTACTGCTAGGAGTTCCTAAAGCAGAACCAGACACATAACTAGAACCAGAAGGTATTCTATCCTGCACAAGAATACCTTCTACACTATCTTCTGAACCTGCTGCTATACTTCCATCATTATCTAAATCAATGTTAAAGTTGTCTTTTGAATAGGCATCCTTTGTTCCTACATTTTTAAAGCTTATTGTGTATGTTAAAACTTCTCCTGGAGACGCTTTTGATTTATCAACAGATTTATTAAATAGGAATGTTGCATCATTTATTACAGTAACTTTTCCATCGGCAGTATCATTACAATCTGTATTATCTGCATTAACTGCTTTAAGAGTAAACGAGTCTATATCTCCTTCTGAGGCAGTGTCTGGAATTTGTACAGCTACTATAACGCTCGCTATCTCATCCATTCCTAGCTTTAAAGATGTTATTTTCTGTTCCCCAGGGTCTATAATTCCATTCTGGTTCTCATCAAGATAAATCTCATTTGTGTATGTTCCATTTAAAGTTGATAAGTTGTAATTAAATGTGGCATTTCCTGTATTTTTTATTTGAAACGGCATGTAAACTATCTGTCCTGGAACCCCCTCTTTTTCTAATGTAGAGTCAGGAGTTATATCAACTCCACAGACTGCCTGAACCACTGTCTGAACTACGTTAGAAGTTGTTGTATACTGATTATTATTTTCATCATAATA
>JALVYZ010000027.1:0-556 GCA_027037705.1 bacterium
TAACGAATTTTCTTTATAAATATGGGATTTTCCATCACCTGCGATTAGCATGATTGCTCTTGATATTTTTGTTGCTTTTTCTTCAAAGTCTATTCCCCATAAATACTTTCCTGCGTAAGCGGTTTTTACTTCTTTATCTATTATGTTGTATTTGTCCCATACATACTGCATTGCATGAACGAGAAAACCTGCACTGCCACAGGCAGGATCAATTATGTATTCTCTTCTGTGTGGATTTAGCATTTTTACGGCGGTATCTATTATTACTCGTGGAGTAAAATATTGCCCTTTTTTTGACTTTGAAACTTCAGGTACCAGATATTCAAAAGCTTCATCAATTATTCTTAAATCTACTCCAAAGAGTTTTACTTCCTGCATTTCTGCAACGCATACGCTTAAATGTTCTGGAGTAAGTTTTATCTTGTCTGTTTTTTCAAAAATGCCTTTCCACTCTTGCTTTGCACCTTCAAATAATTCAGAAATTACTTTATAAGTTGTCTGCGGGTCTTTATATTTTCTGAACTTCAACTCTTTATTCTTTCTGCTTTTCGCTTCC
>JALVYZ010000027.1:566-1491 GCA_027037705.1 bacterium
CCCATTCGTCAAATAACTTAGCATAAATTAGCTTGAATACCTCATTAAAACTATCTACTCCGGAATTTGCTAAGACCAGTTCTTCAAGCAATTCTATTATTTCCCTTAGTGATTTTCTCTTTTCTTTTGATTTTTTCTCTAATTCTTCAAGAGTCCATTTCCTGCTTAAAACAATATCTGCAACTTCTATAGCAGGATTTTGGGTGTCTTTTACTTCCAAGTATTCAGTATATGTTGGAATATCAGGTAAGTTATCGTCAAATTCCTTTGGATAAGGTCTATAAAGAATTGTTATTTCTTTACCGTTAATAGCAACGCCAATCGGAGAACCTTCAGCGTTCAAATAACTTTTAAGTTGGGGAATATTTAGCTTTTCATTAGGGGCTTTTACTTCTACCAGAATCCATGGAGTTATTCCATCTTGCTGATATACAACAATATCAGCCCTACCCTTTTTTTTCTCTCTACCAAAACTCACTTTTTCTTCAACTTTTATTTTATCAACCGGATAATCATAATTATCCGTCAATTCGAAAAGAAAAAGTTGCCTTACGATCTCTTCTGGTCTCTTTTTGTTTTTATTTTCATCAAATATTAATTTTTCTTTCCCATGAGCATCGTGGCTTTTTATATACCATCTGCCATTCTCTTTTTCGTATATCTCAAGTTTATTTAGATGACTTGATAGTAACGGTAGTTCTGTTTGAATGTTCGGGATTATTGCATTTATAATTTTCATTTTTTTATCCATTTTCCCCCCATATCCATTTAGTTTCTTTTTTTCATTAAGCTAAGTTTTTGTTTCAGAGATTATTTTCTCTGCTGCTTCTTTGGGGTTGGGAGCTCCCGTTATCGGCCTCCCTATCACCATGTAGTCAGTTCCCAGTTTCACGGCGTCTTTCGGGGTAACAACCCTCTTCTGGTC
>JALVYZ010000028.1 GCA_027037705.1 bacterium
CAGCAAGGCTTTTTTTACCATCTACCATCATTCTATTTATAAATTTAGCCACTAACACATCTTTAAATTTTGGATCTGGTAAAACTTCTCTCTTTTGAGCTCTTTTTCTTCTTGCCATTTTAAACCTCTATTTTTTTGGTCTTTTAGTCCCGTATTTAGAACGACTATTTTTTCTACCTTCAACACCTGCACAATCTAATGCACCTCTTATTATATGATACCTTACACCTGGAAGGTCTTTAACTCTTCCTCCTCTAATCAAAACAACTGAGTGTTCCTGTAAGTTATGTCCTATACCAGGGATATAACTTGTTACTTCAATACCATTTGTTAACCTAACTCTTGCAACTTTTCTTAGAGCAGAATTTGGTTTCTTTGGTGTTGTAGTGTACACTCTTGTACAAACCCCTCTTTTTTGAGGACAACTCTGCAATGCAGGTGATGATGATTTCTTTTTAACTTTCTCTCTACCAAACCTAACAAGTTGATTTATTGTGGGCATTATTCACCTCTATCTTTAAAAATTGTCTGTTTTTAACAGACAGGTTAAGGCAAATATACTACTTTAAAAATTTTGTCAATATTTAATTTTAAAAAATTTAAAAAAATTTTAATAACTATATCCAACTGATGATAAATAAATTACACTTTCATTGATTCCATCTATTCCTATTAAATTATTAACCTCATCATCAAAAAAAGCACCAACTTGACATGACCCTAAATTTAGATACACTGCTGCAAGTGCAAGATTTTGAGCAATATGTCCAACATCTATAAAAATATATCTATATGCTCTCTCTTTATATTTCCATTTAGATCTTTGAAATATTGCACTCCATATAAACACAACAGGAGCTTCAGAAAGAAAATATTGATGTAATGCTGCTAATGCTATTTCCCTTTTAAAATTACCTTTCTTTAAAAATTCAAGAGAATGTTTTTCAATATTATAATGATAGATTCCCTGATCAAGTTCTGATACATTATTTATAATAAGGTATGTTTCTATTGGATAAAGTGCTCCAGCAGAAGGAGCAGTTCTAAATTCATACCCATATTCAATTCTCTGAATTCCAGTTGAGGCCCATAACAAGAAAGAGAGTTTTTCAAGTTCCAACGGTTTTGAAGAATAGCTACGAATACTTTTTCTCTTTTTTAAAAGTTCTAAAAATGAAATATTAGATTCAACATTAAAATCTGGTAATTTAATAACTTTAGAATCAGTATAATATTTGTATATCTCTGGTTTATTATTCCAATCTAAAGAGCCTTTTCCAAGGCTTTCTCTATCATATTTTGTTTCCTGAAAATAAACATCTCCAATATCCTTCATAGCAAAACATCGCATATCATTAAATATTTAAAAAATCAAGTATTTTAGATTATTAACTTTAATTCTTGACTTTTTTCTTTAATAAATTTATCATTAAATTATGAACACTTTAGAAAAAATAATCGATTGTTTAAAAAGTAAAAATTTAGATG
>JALVYZ010000029.1 GCA_027037705.1 bacterium
ATATAAAAGTTGATGAAAAATTAGCTAAATTTTTAATTGAAAATACTGGGATGGATTATAATAAAATTTCGCTTGAATTAAAAAAAATATTATCATTTGCAGAAGGTAAAAGTAATATTACAGTTGAGGATATTAAAGACTTAGTAAAAAACTCATCTGAACAGAATATATTTAAATTATTTGATTATTTTTTTGAAAAAGATCTTAACAATTGTATTAAAATATTTTACAATTTAAAAGAATTAAATACAAGCATCAATTTACTTTTAACAATTTTACAGAGAAATATTATTCAAATAACCAAAATTAAATCTTTAATTGAAGAAGAAAAAATTCCTGAAAAAAATATATCAAAGAAGATGAATTTAAATACTTATGTAGCAAAAAAATTAATAAAATTATCTAAAAGATTTAGTTTTAAAAACTTAGAAAAAATATATTTTGATTTATATGAAATTGAAAAAAATATAAAAAGTGTTAATATAAACCCGGAAGCATTATTCGAGAATTTTCTAATAAGGCATTTAAAATGAATCTAATTGTTATACCAGCAAGATATGGTTCCACAAGATTTCCCGGAAAACCTCTTGTTAAAATTAATGGTAAAGAAATGATTTTACATGTATATGATAGGGCAAAGAAAGTGAAAAATGCTCATAGAGTGATAATTGCAACAGATAATGAACAAATCTATAATGTTGCTAAAAAATATGGTGCTGAAGTTGAAATGACAGATGTTGATATTAAATCAGGAACTGATAGAGTGTGGGAAGTAGCAAAAAATAAAAATTTTGAAATAGTTGTGAATCTGCAAGGAGATGAACCATTTATTAAACCTGATATAATAAATCTTGCAATATTGGAACTTGAAAATAATAAAGATATAGATATTTCTACGCCAATAACGAAAATAAATGATTTAAAAGAAGTACATGACCCTAATGTGGTTAAGGTAGTTTTTAATAAAGAGAAAATTGCAATTTATTTTTCTCGTTCTCCTATCCCATATTATAGAGATGAAAATTCTGAAAAAAATTTTTTCAAGCACATTGGGTTATATTGTTTTAGAAAAAGTTCATTAGGTAAATTTGTTAATTTTCCCCAATCAAATCTTGAAAAAATTGAAAAACTTGAACAATTAAGAGCAATAGAGAATGGTTTAAAAATTAAAGTTTATGAAACAAATTATTGTGGAGTTGCTATAGACACTCCTTCTGACTTAGAAAAGATAAAAAATCTAACATCTTTTTAGAGTTTTTTTCTAAAACTTCTTCAAATGATTTTTTATAATCATCTATAAGATTTTCTTCTCCTCTATCTGTAACTGTTTTAAATATAAAAAAATTTTTTTTATTTAAAATTGAAACCTGAGATATTGCAGCCCCTTCCCAGTCTCCAACTGTTCCATTAAAAGTATTTTTTAAGTATTGTTTCTTTGCTTTTGAATCAATATTTTGAGTTGCTGTTAATAGAATACCTTTTTTAAT
>JALVYZ010000030.1 GCA_027037705.1 bacterium
TTGTAAATTTGTGTAGTCTTATAGTTACAGATGGATAATTTAACAGAAATAATAATTAGAATGCAAAATGGAGATAGAAAGGCTTTTTCGGAGTTATATGAAATGTTTGCTGAAAAAGTTTATAAAAAATGTTTTATGGTTACTTTAAATAAGAGTGATGCTGAAGATATTTTTCAGAATATCTGGCTAAAACTTTACCTTGGAATTAATTCTCTTGAAGCTCCTGAAAAGTTCATTCCATGGTTTCAAAGACTAATTGTTAGAGCTATAATTGATTATTTAAACCAAAACTCAAATCTTATTCAGACTGAAGATAAATTATTAAATCTAAAATATGATGAAATTGAAAATATAGATACAAAGCTTGAATTAGAAAATATTCTAAAAATGATATCTGAAGAAGATAGAATGCTTATTTATATGCATTATGTTGAAGGAATGACTTTTAAAGAAATTTCAGAAATAACTGAGACAAATTTAAGCACAATAAAAATGAGAATTTACAGAGCAGTTGAAAAAATAAAAAGGAGACTTAATGATGATTAAAAATTTATTGAAAGAATTTGAAGACAACATTGAAATTAACGAAAAATTTTTAAAAAAAGTTGAGAAAGAAACCATAATCAAAGGAGAAACCATAAAGTTTGTTAACAATATCCTTTTATTTTCACTTGGCTTTTTTAATCTTATTTTTAAATCAATTGAACCAGTTTCAAAAATAAAGGAGAGGAGGTAAAAGATGAATACAATTATGCATCAGGTAAAATTAACACAGGAACTTGTTTTAAATTTAGTAATTACAAGTGCTCAAAAGTTTGGACAATTTCTGCCAAGTCTAATTGGAGCAATAATTATTTTTTTAATCGGATTATTTATAGCTTCAATTTCAAAAAGGGCATTTAAGAAAATTTTTTCATTAATAGGAATTAATTATATTTCTGAAAAATCAGGGATTAATAATATACTTGAAAAGTTGGGCTCAAAAAAGAAAACAGAGGATATTTTAATTTCTTTAATTTATCTTGTTATTGTAATGTTATTTTTAGTTGCAGCAACAGAAGTTCTGGGTATAAAAGTTGTAATTCAAACAGTAAACAAATTTATAGCATACATCCCGCAGCTTTTTGGCGCTATTTTTATTTTTATATTTTTATCCTTTATTGGAAAGATTATTTCAACTCCACTTAAAGAATTTCTTGAAAAATCTAATATTGTTTTTGCTTCATTTATCAGCAGGTCAGTTGAAATAATTATAGGGATATTTGCACTTGTAATTGCAATCAGGCAGATGGGGTTTGATATTACAATTTTTACAGCAAATATTACATTATTTTTGGGAATAATAATTGGTGCAATAGGACTTGCATTTGGACTTGGAGCAAAAAATATATTTCAAAAAATTGTTGCTGGTTTTTATTTGAGAAATTTTCTTAAAACAGGAGACATGGTAAAATGGGATGATTCAATAGGTCAGATAAAAAG
>JALVYZ010000031.1 GCA_027037705.1 bacterium
AAATTAATTTACCATTTATTACTGCTGACCAAAATGGACCAAAACATTTACAAATGAAAATTACAAGAGCTAAATTTGAATCATTAGTTGAAGATTTATTAAAGAGATTAGAAGAACCTTGCTATAAAGCACTTGAAGATGCAGGTCTTGGTGCTAATGACATTGATGAGGTAATATTAGTTGGTGGAATGACAAGAATGCCTGCAGTTCAGGAAAGAGTTAAAAAAATATTTGGAAAAGAGCCTCATAAAGGAATTAATCCAGATGAGGTAGTTGCATTAGGTGCTGCTATTCAAGCAGGTGTATTGAAAGGTGAAGTTAAAGATGTATTGTTACTTGATGTAACTCCATTGTCACTTGGAATTGAGACTCTTGGTGGAGTATTTACAAAGATAATAGAGAGAAATACCACTATCCCTGTGAGGAAGAGTCAGGTATTCACAACAGCTGAAGATAATCAAACATCAGTTACAATCCATGTATTGCAAGGCGAAAGAGAAATGGCAGCTGATAATAAATCACTTGCAAGATTTGAACTTGTAGGTATTCCACCAGCACCAAGAGGAGTGCCACAAATAGAAGTTACATTTGATATAGATGCTAATGGTATTGTTAATGTAAGTGCAAAAGACAAGGCAACTGGAAAAGAACAGTCAATTAAAATCACTCCTTCAAGTGGATTGACTGAAGAAGAGATTCAAAAAATGATTAAAGAAGCTGAAATGCATGCTGAAGAAGATAGAAGGAAGAAAGAACTTGCAGAAGTGAAGAATCAGGCTGATACATTAATTTATTCTACAGAAAAATCATTAAATGAATTAAAAGATAAAATTCCTGCTGCTGAGAAAGAAAAAATTCAAGCAGCTCTTGACAAATTGAAGAAATTGAAAGATACAAGTAACAACAAAGATGAAATTCAGGCTGCAATTAATGAATTAATGCAAGCATCACATACAATGGCACAACATATGTATAGTCAGGCAGGTGCACAAGGGGCGCAAGGTGGTAGTGGTGCATCTCAAAGTGGAGCAGGTGCTCAAAGTAATGCTTCACAAGATGAAGATGTTGTTGATGCAGACTATGAAGAAGTAAAAGATGATAAAACTCAAAGTTGAGGATTTTAAAGAATTAAAAAATAAAAAATTATAAAATGGGTAGCAGGAGTTTCCTGCTACCCATTTTTGCATTTAGATTAAGTATTGGAGCTGGCAATGGCGAAGGATTACTATAAAATTCTGGGTGTTAGTAGAACTGCAACAGAAGAGGAGATAAAATTAGCATATAGAAAACTTGCCTTAAAATACCATCCTGACAGGAATCCTGGAGATAAAGTAGCAGAAGAAAAATTTAAAGAGATAAATGAAGCGTATGAAGTTTTAAAAAATCCTGAAAAAAGAGCAATGTATGATAGATATGGAACTGCTGATTTTGGAAATGGAGGGAACTTTTCTGATTTTGATTTTTCAGCATCGCGTATTTTCGAAGAATTTTTTGGTGATGGTTCTCCTTTTGAAGAATTTTTTGGTGGTGGACGTGGAAAAAGTAGAGGTATTAATGGAGAAGATTTAAAATATGAACTTGAAATTGAGTTTGAAGAAGCAGTTTTTGGATGTGAAAAGAAAATCAAAGTGCCACGCCTTGAAGTTTGTCATTTCTGTAATGGAACTGGAGCAAAAGATCAAAATTCAATTATAACATGTCCTTACTGCAAAGGAACAGGTAATATACGTATTTCTCAGGGTTTTTTCAGCATAAGCAAAACTTGTGATCATTGCGGTGGAACAGGGAAAATAATTAAAGAATTCTGTCCTAAATGTAGAGGAAGAAGGAGAATTGTAAAGGAAGATGTTGTTAAAGTTGAAATCCCAGCTGGAGTAAATACTGGTAACAGATTGAGATTAAGGCACAAAGGGAATAGTGGTTTAGATGGTGGTAGAGCAGGGGATTTATATATTGATATTGTTGTAAAAGAACATCCAATTTTTAAAAGAGATGGCTATAATTTAATTTGTGATATACCAGTAAGTTTTTCTAAACTTGCATTAGGGTGTGAAATAGAAATTCCAACATTAAAAGGAAAAGAAAAAATAAAAATCCCGCCTGGGACACCATCAGGTAAAATTTTTGTTTTAAAAGGGAAGGGAGTGCCTGTTATAAACAGTTATAGAAAAGGTGATTTAATTGTCAGAGTGAATGTAGAAATTCCAAAAAAACTAACAAAAAAACAGAAAGAATTACTTTTGGAATTTGAAAGAGAAGTAGAAAAAACAAATCCTAAATCAGAAGAAAAGACCTTTTTTGAGAAAGTTAAAGATTTTTTTAACAAAAAAACTCATTAAAATTGAGGTAACAGTATGAAGAGTCTCTGGAAAAAAGTTTTAAGAATTAATTTAAAAGAAAAAAGTTTTAAAATAGAAGATATTGATAGTGAAATTTATTCTAAATATCTTGGAGGAAGGGGACTTGGAGCATATCTTCTTATAAAAGATGAGGTTTATAAAGCAGAGCCTTTATCAAATAAAAATAAAATTATCTTTGCTATTGGTCCTATAGTTGGCACTCAAATTCATGGTTCAAGTCGTTATGGTGTTTTTACTAAATCTCCTCAAACAGGTATTTTTTCAGAATCTTATTCTGGAGGTGATGTAGCAGGTTACATTTCAAAAACAGGTTATGATGCTGTTATTATAGAAGAAAAAGCAGAAAAACCGATATTTCTTGAAATTACAGATAATGAAGTTATTTTTCACAATGCAGAAGATATATGGGGAAAAGGGACATATGAAACAGAAGATTTAATAAAAGCAAAAATTGGTAAAAAAAATGTTGGAGTTGTGACTATTGGGCAGGCAGGAGAGAATCTCGTTAAATTCGCTGTAATTGAAAATAATTATTGGAGAAGTGCAGGTAGGACTGGAGTTGGTGCAGTTTTAGGAAGTAAAAATGTTAAAGCCATTGCTTTTCATGGGAAGAAAGATAAAGAGGTTTTTTCAAAAGAAGGAATAAAAGATTTTATAAGAAATATACTGGAAAGAGCCAAAGAAGATGCTGGTGTTAAAGCATATAAAAATTTTGGAACTCCTATGATGGTAGGAATTTTAAATTCTGTAAAAGCATTTCCTACAAAATATTGGCATCAAGGATATTACACAAATTGGAAGAAAATTTCTGCTGACGCAATGAAAGAAGTTTTAAATCCAAAGCCAAAAGCTTGTCCAAAATGTTTTATGGCATGTGGAAAACTTTCTGAAGTTAAAGATGGTACTCATAAAGGGTTAAAGATAGAAGGACCTGAATATGAGACAATTTATGCATTTGGAGGATTGTGTCTGATTGATGATTTAAGAGAAATTGCATATTTAAATGACCTTTGTGATAATTATGGAATAGATACAATAACCACTGGAAATTTGATTGCTTTTACAATGGAAGCAAGTGAACTTGGAAAAATTGATTATAAAATTAGTTATGGTGATGCAAAAAAGGCAGCAGAATTGATAGAAATGATAGTTTTTAGAAGAGGGATTGGAGAGATTCTTGCAGAGGGAATAAGATATGCAGCTAAAAAGTGGGATATGGAAGATATTGCAATACATGTTAAAGGATTAGAGCCTGCTGGATATGAACCAAGAGTTTTAAAAGGAATGGGTCTTGCCTATGCAACTTCTCCAAGAGGAGCCTGTCATTTAAGGTCAACTTTTTATAAAGCAGAACTTGCTGGATTAATAGATAAAGACAAAATTGAAGGTAAAGCTGAATTATTTATAGATTTTGAAGACAGATTAACAATTCATGATTGTTTAATAATGTGTAGATTTTATAGAGACTTATATATGTGGGATGAATTATTAGAAATAATTAATATAACAACAGGATTAAAATTAGATAAAGCAGGTTTAAAAAGAATAGCTACAAATGTTTTAAATTTAGTGAGAGAATTTAATTTTAAATGTGGAATATCTAAAAAAGATGATACATTGCCATTGAGATTTTTTAATGAAAAAATCAATAATAAGAATATATTGAAAAAAGAAGATTTTGAGAAAATGTTAACTGATTATTATAAACTAAGAAATTGGAATTAATTTATTTTATTGTATGTTTCATTAAAAAATATGCAATGCTTGAAGGAGGGGGGAGTAAATCATCTGTTAAATCTCTAAATTTTATCCACTTTGCTTCTTCTAACTCCAATTTATCAACTACTATATCTCCATCTTGATAATCTGCTGTAAGACCAATCATTAATTGATAAGGGAATGGCCAGAATTGACTTGCAATATATTTAATATTTTTAATTTTAATTCCAGTTTCTTCAAAAACTTCTCTAATAGCAGATTCTTCAATATTTTCACCATATTCTATAAAGCCAGCAACAAGACCATATCTTTTACCTTTCCATTCAGCTTTTCTTGTTACAAGTAAAGACTTATTTTTTGTTACAGCAATAATTATTGCAGGGGTAAGAGTTGGGAAGTACATGGATTTGCAGTTATTACAAAATTTTGCAATATTTTCATTTTTTGAAAAATCAAGAATGTTCCCACAATTTGAGCAAAATTTTGTTTTTTTATGCCAATTTAAAAAGGATATCCCAATACCACAAATGGTTCTTATATCTTCAGATAATTTTGTTCCCATTAAGTGATGAAATTCATTGGTAATTTCTTCAGTCTCTTCAATTGTGCATAAATAGTTTTTATATTTGCCAAAACAAATTAGATTATTATTTATTTTCTCAAAAGATATCTTTACCTTATATCCATTTACAGTAATATGTAAGATTTGAGAATTTTTGGGAATTTCTTTAATCAGTTTAAAAGTAAAATTTTCTAAATTTGTTCTACAAAATGGTAGTATTGGAAAATTATTCATTTTATTTTAATTTCCCTAATTTTTCTTTTGCTTTTTCCATAGAAAATGAAAGATTTGATATAAATACAGTTGCGCTTCCATAAGCTATTAAATCTCCACTTTTTGTCTTTACTTCTGATTTTGTAATTACTAATTTTTTACCTTTACTTATAATAAAACCCTCTGCATACAGGTCTCTTTTTCTTGCAGGTCTCATTAAATAAGTGTGCAATTCACTTGTTGCAACCCATTTGTATGGAAATTGGGCAGCAGCAGTAAACCATGTTGCATTATCAATTAATGTTGAAATTATTCCACCATGAATATCTCCAAAACCGTGACAAACTGCTGGAGTAAAGATTAATTTAAAAT
>JALVYZ010000032.1 GCA_027037705.1 bacterium
TTATTAATGCTTCATCTTGGCTTGTTAACTCTTCTACTTTTTCATCTTCAATTTTAGTAATTTTAACTTTATAAAAAGGTTTTTCTTGAATAAATTCGTCAATTTTTCCTTTTGCTATTCCTTGTACTAATATTTTAACTCTTCCATCTGGTAATTTTAACATTCTTAGAATTATACCTACAGTTCCAATTTCATATATATCATCTGGTTTTGGTGTTTCTTCTTGCATCTTTTTTTGTGCTGCTAAAAATATTAACCTATCTTTTGATAAAGCTTCATCAATTGCATTTATTGAAAAATCCCTTCCTACAAAAAGTGGGATTATCATATATGGAAAAATTACAATGTCCCTTACAGGTAGTAAAGGAAGTTCATCAGGTATTTTAAAAGATTTTTCTTCATTTTCTTCGTTGTGATTTTCTTCAATATAGATTTCTTCGCTCATTTTCCCTCCTTATTCAACTTCAATTTTTTTAATAATCGTAATATCATCTTTTCTTGAAATTTTAATTGTCAAAACACCATTTTTCATTTTTATATCTATCGAATTTAAATCATAATCTTCTGATATTGGAAAAATATTATAAAAATTTCCAAACCTTCTCTCAGCTATAATAAAATTTACTTTTTCATCATTATATTCTTTTCTTTTAATTCCTTTTACTATTAAATTATTATCTTTCTGAAAAATTTTTAAATCTTCTGGCTCTATTCCTGGAACATCTATTTTAATTATCATATAATCTGTATACTCTATTACATCTGATTTTAACTTTAAATAGTATGACTCATTTTCAAGATAATTAATAAAATTATCTGTTAATTCTGTAATTCTATCTTCAATTTCAAATATTCTTTCTAAAACCTCATTAATTTTTACTCCCATATTTCTTACCTCTCATTTAAAAATATAATATTTATCTATTTTTAAATTTTTCATATCTTCTGAAATGATCTTTTTTATTTCTGAAAAATTCTCATCCTCTAAATTATAAAATAGTAACTTATCTGGAAAAAAGCAATTGATATTATTTTTGATTAATATTTTTTTAAGAGAGGTTTCTTTAAATTTTTTAATAATTTCAAATAATAATCCCTTTAGCAGAAAATTTATTAAATTATATCTTCTCGGATTTTTTTCACTTAATACAAAACAAATACAATCCACATTATTCATTTTCATTGAGATCCATAAATAACCTGTGTAATATCCCATTTATAAAAGCATAAGATTCTTCTGTTGAAAACTTTTTTGCAATTTCTACAGCTTCATTAATTGATACCTTTTCTGGGATATCATCCATATATAACATTTCTGAAATTGCAATTCTTAAAATATTTCTATCAATTACAGCAATTCTTTCAAATTTCCATTTTTTTGAATATTTTCTAATATTTTCATCTATTTCATTTAATTTTTTTGAAATTGTATCAATAATTCTTGTTGAAAAGTTTATAATTTCATCATTAAAATTTTTAAATCTTAAAACATCATTTAAACAATCTTTAAAATCTTCTTTAGTTACATCGTATTTATAAAGTGCTTGGAGGGCTACTTCTCTTGCTTTTCTTCTATTTTTCATCTTTAAATTTTTTATATATTTTTTATTAAATTAACAGTTTCAATTAAAGTTAATGCAGCATCAAAGCCTTTATTCCCAGATTTAGTTCCCGCCCTTTCAATAGCTTGTTCTATGGTATCTGTTGTTAAAATTCCAAATATAACTGGAGTTTCTTTATCAAGAGAAACTTGTGCAATTCCTTTTGCAACTTCATTCGCAACATAATCAAAATGAGGAGTGGCTCCTCTAATAACTGCACCAAGACATATAATACCATCATAGTCTTTAGATGTTAATTTTTTGGCAATTAATGGAATTTCAAAAGCTCCAGGCACTCTAAAAATATCGATATTCTTATCTTTTACACCATGCCTTTTTAATCCATCAAGAGCTCCTTCCAACAGTCTTTCAGTGATAAAGCTATTAAATCTGCTTATAACTATACCTACCTTTAAATTATCACCTATTAATTTTCCTTCATAAGTATTCATATTTTACTCCTTATAGTTAAAATTTGAAAAGCATATCTCATTCTAATCATTATTTAATTCTAACATATGACCCATTTTCTCTTTTTTTGCCTTTAAATAACTAAAATTTATCTTGTTGGGTTTTATTTCAATTGGCACTCTTTCAACAATTCTTAAACCATAACCTTCAAGCCCCTTTATTTTTTTTGGATTATTTGTCATTAGTTTTATATTTTTAATTCCCAAATCTAATAAAATTTGTGCTCCAAGTCCATAATCTCTTAGATCTGGTTTAAAACCAAGTTCAATATTTGCTTCTACTGTATCTTTACCTCTATCTTGCAAACAATATGCTTTTAATTTATTCGCAAGTCCAATCCCGCGCCCTTCCTGTCTCATATAAATAATAGCTCCTCTTCCTTCTTCATTAATCATTCTCATTGCAGTATGTAATTGCTCTCCACAATCACATCTCAAAGACCCAAGGACATCTCCAGTAAAACATTCTGAATGGACTCTTACAAGGACAGGCTCTTCACCAGCGACATCACCTTTGACAAGTGCAATATGTTGCAAATCATCAACATCATTTTCATATAAAATTATTTTAAATTCGCCACCATAAGCAGTAGGAATTATAGCTTCTGAGACTCTATGAACAAGTCTTTCATATTTAATTCTATATTCAATAATATCTGCAATTGTTAAAATTGGGATATTAAATTTTTTTGAGAATTCCTCAAGTTGAGGCATTCTTGCCATTGTTCCGTCTTCATTCATTATTTCACAAATTACTGCTGCAGGTTTAAGGCCTGCTATTCTTGCTAAATCCACTGATCCTTCTGTTTGTCCTGCTCTTACTAATACTCCGCCTTTTTTAGCTCTTAGTGGAAAAACATGACCTGGTCTAACTAAATCCTCTGGTTTTGCGTCATCTGCAATTGCAGTTAAAATAGTTGTTGCTCTATCATGAGCTGATATCCCAGTTGTTACCCCTTTTCTCGCTTCTATTGAAACACAAAAAGCAGTTTCAAAAGGAGATTCATTTTTAGGAACCATTAAAGGCAAATCAAGTTTATCTGCCATTTCTTCTGTCATAGCAAGACAGATTAATCCTCTGCCATACTTAGCCATAAAATTAACTGCTTCTGGAGTCACTTTTTCTGCTGCTATTGTTAAATCACCTTCATTTTCTCTATCTTCATCATCAACCAATATTACAAATCCACCATTTCTAAATTGTTCAACAGCTTTTCTCATTCTTTCTTCCATATAAATCCTCCCTTTTTATGCGAATCCATGCTTTCTTAAAAAATCTATATTTAATTCTTTATCCTTATTGTCAAATTTTAACATATTTTCAACATATTTTCCAATAATATCAACTTCAATATTCACAATTTCACCAATATTAGTATTTTTTAAATTTGTTTCCTCAATTGTATGCGGAATAATCATTAATGAAATTTTATTTCCTTCTATATTATTTACTGTAAGACTTATTCCATTAATTGCAATTGACCCTTTTTCAACTATATATTTTCTTAATTCAATTGGAAATTCTATTATAAATTCAGTAAAATTAAACATCTTTTTTATAGATATTATTTTCCCAATTGCATCAACATGACCAGTAACAATGTGTCCACCCAAAGGTTTTGATAAAGTTAACGATTTTTCTAAATTAACAAAACTACCATTTTTTAAATATTTTAAATTAGTTCTATTAAATGTTTCAGGTGAAACATCTGCTGAAAATAATCTATTATCAAAATAAGTTGCTGTTAAACAAACACCATTAACACAGATGCTGTCTCCTAAATTTATATTTTTAACAGTTTTTGGAGCTTCTATATCTAACTTTAATGAATTAGTTTCTTTTATAACATTTACAACTTTTCCAACTTCTTCTATAATACCTGTAAACATTTTAAAAAATTCTCCGATTGTGTTGTTAAAATTTCAAATCCATCTTCTTTCACTAATACCATATCTTCCAATCTTATCCCAAATTTGCCATTTATATATATTCCTGGTTCAATTGTAATAACATTTCCATTCTCTAAAATATCTTTACTTTTAGGTGAAATCAAAGGAAGTTCATGCACGTCAAGACCTACTCCATGTCCGAGAGAATGGCCAAAAAATTTTCCATATCCTTTCTTATTAATAAACTCTCTTGCTATTTTGTCAATATCTTTTACTTTTACTCCCTCTTTGATTTTATCAATAGCAAAATTTTTTGCATCTTTAACTATATTATAAATTTTTTTTAATTCATAATTATCTTTCAAAATTATTGTTATAGTTTTATCAGAACAATATCCATTAATTTTACAACCTGCATCAATTAAAATATTATCTTTGATTATATTATTATCTGGTTTCCCATGAACAAGAGAGCTGTTGGGACCACTTAAAACAATTAATGGAAATGAAATATCTTCAGCACCATTTTTTAACATTTCATTTTGAAGTTTTAATGCGATGTCTCTTTCTGTAATTTTAAAATTTTTTAAATCAAAATAAAAAGAAATATTTTTTAATGCATTTTCTGTAATTGAAATTGCTTTTTTAATTTCTTTAATTTCATTAGCTGTTTTAATTTTTCTAAAATTTTCAATTAAGTTTTTTGACGGTTTGAAATTATAGTCTTTTAATTTTTTCTTTAATAAAATTAGTTCATTATATTTAATTGAATCTTCAAAATATATATTTTTTATTTCTTCTTTTTTTAAAATTTTTTTTATTTCATTTATAAAATTAGAATAAATTATAATTTCAAAATCTTCTGGAATTTCCTTTTCTGCCTGCTCCAAGTATCTAAAATCAGTTAAAAAATATAAATTACTTCTTGAAAATATAATTTGAGCATTAGAGCCAGAAAAATTGGATAAATATCTTACATTTATTAAATTTGTTATTAAAATTGCAGAATTTCTTTTTATTTTCAATTTATTAAAAATATTTTTATACATAAAATTTCAATACTATTATCTTATATTTTTTGCAACTTTTTTAAAGAAATGAAAAATTAAAGAATTGATTTTATTGATTTTGAATTTCCTTTAGTTTTTCTAAGACTACATCAGCATGATAAATTTCTATTGTTTCTCCAGACTTTTTCCTTTTTTGTCTAACTTTCACATTATCCCAAACAAAAGAAATAACCCCATCAGGATTAATTAAAAA
>JALVYZ010000033.1 GCA_027037705.1 bacterium
TTGCTGCAATACTTAAAATTGCGTCTTTCTTTGGATCAATACCTGTAGTTTCTGTATCAATTACAATATACTTTGCTTCTTCAATTTTTTTATTTAAGTATTCTTTATTTTTTGTTTTTTTGCAAATATTTTGTACATACCAGATAACAGGATCATGAATTTCCTCTTTTACATTATTATCTGTAAAAAAATTAAAAATTTTTTTTATCATTTAAAATGGATTCCCTCCAAAATAACTTAATCCTTTATCAAGGTATTTTGATATTGTTTTTAAAGCATTTTTTAGCTTATCCTGGGTATAAACAGATAACTTCTTTGGGTTTATGAATTTGTTTAGCTCTTCTCCTTTTTCAGCTTGCTCTATTTGATGGTTCAAAATAATTTCGCATACAATATCGTATGCTTCTTTCACATTTTCAACAGTTTCTGAGCTTAAAGCTTTGATTCTTTCAAGGTGATTCAATCTTGAAATAGTGTTTAAGTCTTTTAATTTTTTATACAAAGCAAATGCTCTTGTAACATCTACAATAAACATTAATGCAGTTCTTTTAAGATTGAAAGTTCCTTTATATTTGCCTTTTTTTTCAACAACAAAATTTCCAAAAATTGATAATGGAATAGCATGATTTGCATCACTCTTTAGCATTTGAAGGAGAAATACAGGCTTTTCTGATATTTTTTCAAGGATAAATTCCCTTAAATCCCAAACAAGTGATTCATTTCCATAAAGACTATCAAAGTCAAAAATGATTGATGACCATCTTATCCCCCATTTCCCTGGATTATCAATCCAATTACCAATATCCTCTTTCCACTCAGAAAGAGTTTTTCTCATTTCTGGATTGGTTACCATTATGTTGCCTTCACATTTTTCATACCCAACAAAATCTAAATTATCCACAAGATAATTTGCAAATTCTTCTAAATGTTTCTTTTCTGGCTCTGAAAGATTATCTGGATAAATAAATCCGTTATCCTGGTCTGGATCAAGAAACATTTCTCTTCTTCCACCACTTCCCATGATAATAAAACAGTGAGGAATTTTTTCTACTTCAACATTAAATTTTTCCCTATAATCTTTTGCTGTTAATGAGTAAACTTTTTTTATAATTTTTAAATGAATTCCAGAAAGTACAGTTAAAATTTCAGCTATAAATTTTGTGGTATCAACTAAATTTTTTGCAATTTTAAACAGATTTGAATGTATTTCTTTTAGTCCATCTAAATTATTTATGCTATCAATATGCGTTTCATATACTGTAACATTTCTAAAAAGTATTCTTAAAATATCTTTTGAAGATATTATTCCAACAGGTATCTTTGATTTACAAATTACAGCATAATCTTCTCCTTTTGTCTGCATTTCATATAGTGCCTCAACCAAAGGGTATTCTGGTGGTAAGCAAACTGGATTTAAATTCATAAAATCATCTACAATGAAAGATCTGTCTCTTTGAAGATATTTTTCATAATATTTTTTTACAATATTTTTTGCTGTTAAAAGACCTGCAATCCCACCATCTTTTTCTGTAATAACGATAGAGCCAACATCAGCTTCTGCCATAATTTTTAAAGCTTCAAGAAGGTGTGTCCCTTTTGGTACTTTAAAAATAGGAGAAGTCATATATGATCCTAATGAGCGATAAGTTGTTGATAAAAAGGTTTTTTGTTCTTCTTCATGTAAAGTTAATCTTTGATTAATTGCTTTTTGGATGAATTCTTTAAAAAGAGGAGACTCCCCAATTAGTCTGTAGACTCAAACATCTGGCAAAAAGATTAATTCACTATCTTCAAGTATCATAGCATTAGCATTATAAGTTGATTTCCCAACAAATGCCATTACTCCTACAACATCACCATTTGATAAAATTAATTCATTTTTAAAATCAGGACTTGTTAATTGAACTTTACCATCATAAATTAAATACAATCCTTTATGATACTGTTCGCCTTTTCTAAATAATATTTTATCTTTTTCTATAAAAACGGTTTTTGTTTTTTCACAAAGCTCATCAATCCTCTCGTCATTAATATTTTCTAAAAAGTAGAAACTTTTTAATTTTTCTTTAATTTCATTAAGATTCATTTTCTAACCTCTTTTTTTCTTCATTTAATCTTCTAATCGATGAATCTATATAAATAGCACAACCAAGAGACATTATACTTATAAGCATTAAAGTATCGTTATGTTTAAAAAAATTTCTTGTTATAGATAGATCTAAAAACATAATCCCAAATCCCAATCCTATAAGAAAATACATTAACCATTTGCGAATTTTTATTGATCTGTTTATTTTTTTTAGATTTTTATTCATTTTTCACCTCATTTAAAATATATTTTGATGAATTTTATAAGCTAATAGTAATATTTTTTCAAGAAAAAAATAAAAATTATTGACATAATAAAAATAATGTTTTAATAATTATGCATACATCATTTTCTCGCATTAATATCAATAAATTATAAGGAGGTCATTATGGCTGAAGCATTATACCAAGAAAAAATCCCCGTTCCTGAGAAGTTCCGTCAAAAAGCCTACATTAAATCAAGAGAAGAATATGAAAAAATGTGGAAAGAGTCAATTGAAAATTCTGATGAATTCTGGGCAAAAATTGCTGAAGAGTATGTTACCTGGTTTAAAAAGTGGGATAAAGTTCAAGATTGGAAGTATTCAAAAGATGAAGTTTATATTAAATGGTTTATAAATGGAAAATTAAATGTAGCTTATAACTGCCTTGATAGACACCTTGAAAAAAGAGGGGATCAAGTTGCATTAATTTGGGAAGGAAATGAACCAACTGAAGATAAAAAATTTACATATCGTGAATTATATGAAGAAGTATGTAAATGTGCAAATGTTCTAAAGTCCCTTGGAGTAAAAAAAGGAGATAGAGTTTCAATATATCTACCAATGATTCCAGAACTTGTAATCTCAATGCTTGCATGTGCAAGAATTGGTGCAATTCATTCAATTGTTTTTGGAGGATTTTCAGCAGAAGCTTTAAGGGATAGAATTCAAGACTGTGAAGCAAAAGTTTTAATTACATGCAATGGCTACTGCAGAGGAAAAAAAGAGATAAATCAAAAACAAAATGCTGACAATGCAGTTAAAGAATGTCCAAGTGTTGAAAAAGTAATTGTTGTACCAAGACTTGATAAAGATAAAGTACTGGTAAATATGGTTGAAGGTAGAGATCTTTGGTGGGATGAAGAGATGGCAAAACAGCCAGCAGAATGCCCTTATGAGGAAATGGATGCAGAAGATCCTTTATTTATTTTATATACTTCAGGTTCAACTGGAAAACCAAAAGGAGTTTTACACACAACTGGTGGATATTTAGTTTATGTTGCATTTACACATAAGATGATATTTGACTATCATGATGGAGATGTGTATTTTTGTACTGCTGACATTGGTTGGGTAACAGGCCATAGTTACATTACTTATGGTCCATTATGTAATGGTGCAATTTCATTGATGTTTGAAGGTGTACCAAATTATCCAACACCATCAAGATTCTGGGATATAGTTGAAAAACATAAAGTTAATATTTTTTATACAGCACCAACAGCAATTAGAGCTTTAATGAGAGAAGGAGACAAATGGGTAGATAGAAATAAATTAAAAACTTTACAACTCCTTGGAACTGTTGGAGAACCAATTAATCCAGAAGCATGGAAATGGTATTTTGAAGTAGTAGGTGGTAGAGAATGTCCAATTGTTGATACATGGTGGCAAACAGAAACAGGTGGAATTTTAATAAGTGGTTTGCCAGGCGCAATTGATATGAAACCAGGAATGGCAACAACTCCATTTTTTGGAGTTGAACCAACAATAGTTGATCCACAAACAGGAAAAGAAATTGAAGGTCCTGGAGAAGGAGCTCTTGTAATAAAAAGACCATGGCCTGGACAGATGAGAACCGTTTATGGAGATCCAGATAGATTTAGACAGACTTATTTTGTTCAATATGATGGTTACTATTTTTCAGGTGATGGTGCCGTTAGAGATGAGGATGGAGATTATAGAATTACAGGAAGGATAGATGATGTTATAAATGTTTCTGGACACAGGCTTGGAACAGCTGAAATTGAAAGTGCTCTTGTTGCGCATGAAGCTGTTGCAGAAGCTGCAGTTGTTGGATTTCCACATGAAATTAAAGGTACAGGAATCTATGCCTATGTAATTTTAAAGGCAGGCTATGAACCATCTGATGAGTTAAGGAAAGAGCTTGTCCAACAGGTTAGATCAATTATTGGTCCAATAGCAACACCTGATTTTATTCAATTCACATCAGGATTACCAAAAACAAGATCTGGTAAAATTATGAGAAGAATTTTAAGGAAAATCGCAGCAAATATCACAGATCCAAAAGAATTTGGTGATACATCCACATTAGCAGATCCTTCAGTCATTGATGATTTAGTGGCAAACAGATTAAATAAATAGCATTTATTCTAAGCGGGAGTTAAGCTCCCGCTTTTTTTATAAAAAATTATTGACAAATTGAATTCAATTTATTAATGTGTATACTTAAAAAATATAACAGTATTTGGTGAATTTTAAACTTTATAGAAAGGAGGTGAGAAGTAATTAATATTATTTTTAATTTTATTAAAATTAAATTTTAAAAGGAGGTAACTCGTATGGCTGAGAAACAAATGATTGACATTAACTTTTTCAGACCTGTTAATGAAAAAGTTAGGAATGAAGCAAAAGCAGCAAAAGTAATTATTGTTCTCTGGTTCTGCGCAACATTTCTTACTCCTATTATTATTGCTCTTACAGGTGGGCCTGATGGTTCGCAATCTTTCTTGTGTAAAATAAGGTTCTTAGGTTTCCCATTTCATTATTGGCTTGTTGCTCAAGGAAGTACAATTGGATATGTTGTTCTCTGTTGGTTATTTGAAAAATTATGGAATAAATTCGTAAAGGGGGAATAAAATGATGAAAAGAATCCCTATTATAACAATTTTAACCGTTTTATTTACTATTCTTTTAGCAACAATATGTTTTGCAGCTCAAACAAAAGCAGGATATAAAGTTGGAGTGGAATTATTCCAGTTAAAAAAAGGTTTTAAATTAATTCCTGCAATTATTATGATTGCATTTATATGTCTTTATCTTCTGGTTGGATGGTTCACAAGAGTAAAAACTACAGAAGGTTATTGGGTTGCAGAAAGAAGTATTGGTAGTGTTGGAAATGGTATGGCAA
>JALVYZ010000034.1 GCA_027037705.1 bacterium
CATAGATGCAGCAATGATACTTATCATTCTACTTTTTCTCATAATTTTCTTCCTTAATTGTGGGATTTAACGAGTTTCCAAAAATTATACTCAAAAAAAGATTAGTTGTCTATTAATCTATCTTAATTCAAAAAACTTATTTTGTGATAGTCCTTGTATATAAATAAGATAACTCCACTCTTTTTTGGTAACATTTTTTTTAGGAGCTTCACCAGGAAGAAGTTCTCGCTTGTTTTTTAAAAGAGTTTTTGCCGGAAAAATACGAAATTTTTTTACTTCTTTCATCAAAACATCAGCAAACACAAAAGCAACTTTTTCAGGTGTTAGCGGCAAATGAATAGGAGAAGCAGATTCTAATCTAACAAGTGTTTTGTCTTTAGCGTTAACATAGTAAAGTACATAAGAAAAAGGAATATCATGCAAAGAGTTTTTTGTTTTAAAAGATAAAATATTATAATCTTTATTGAAAGTATTTATAATACTTGATTCATTAGCTTCTTTAAAATCCCTATAAATTAGACTAAAAAATTCATTACTTTCATTTAACAAATCCCTTTTTTTTTGCAAGCTTACATTAGCCTGCTCTTGCATGTTTAGTGCTTTATATAAAAAAAAGACCACAATAACTGTTAACACAATAGAAATCATAAGCTCAATAAGCGTAAAAGATCGCCTACTCATTTAGCTCCAGTATATATAAATAATCTCCTTTCTCTCTATTTTGTATAGAGAGTTTTACAACTTGTAATGGAATAATATTTTCATTCTCCTGTATACTCTCTTGGGGCTCTTCTTCAAATCCTTCCAATATTGGCATCTCTATTTTTAGGTAATTTTCAAGATATTTAAATTTTTTATTTTTAATTATTTTTTGCACATCCATATCATCAATATGATAGCTATCTTGCAAAAAATCCTCTAAAGATTTTTGCAAATGATTAAAAGATGGATTGCGATGATTCGCCACTATTGCTATAGCATCAATAGCCTGGTTTTTTTGGGAAATTTTTTGTATAAATTCTATACCATCTGAGCTATTTTTAAGTAATGCAGTTCCTACCAATGCTAAAATTATAACAGCAATAACCACTTCCATCAGAGTAAAACTCTTATGCATTGTCTATAACTTTTGTTATTATTTAAGGCAAAGTATAACATATAGGAGTAAAGAATTGGCTATTGAAAAAATTAAACTTCCTGCTATTAGAAAACACAACTCCTTAACTGACGGTTATATTCCAAAATCTTCCAAACAGGTATTACCCGATAAACTACTTAATGCTTTGTATTACAAATATGAGCGAGAGGGTAATAGGTTTGTAATGTCGTTACAGGAATTAAAACAGCTGCTTGGTCTTAAATCTGATGGTAATATTGATAGAATTTATGAAGCTATTGGAATTTTACGCCATCCTGTAGCTGTTAAAGATTTTACTTACAAAGGCAAAAAAGCAAAATGGGCATCTATTAGTTTT
>JALVYZ010000035.1 GCA_027037705.1 bacterium
GTGCTGTTATTGGAATCTCTTTAGGATTATCATTTTACATTTTACCTTTTTTTGCACTAATTTTTGGACTTGGTGGATTGTCATTGGTTTATTTAATAGCTTCAAAAAGTAAAAATTTCAGCAACATCACATTAATCTTAGCAGGAATTGTTTTAAACATTATATGTTCAGCATTAATTAGCTTTTTAAAATACTATTTTGATGAATCAATTGGAGCAATTGTTTTCTGGCTAATGGGAGGAGTTTATCTATTTGACTGGTATAAAATAGGAATTGCTTTTACAATATTATTTTTAATTTTGATTTACTCATATAAAAATTATCTTAAATTAAATATATTATCATTAGATGAAATAAGTGCTTTTAATCTTGGTGCAGAACCAGAAAAAATGAGAAAGATCTTTTTTATTTTTTCTGCTCTATTAGTTTCAGTTGCTGTGAGTTTTGCTGGGATAATTGGATTTGTTGGATTGATAGTGCCTCATATTTCAAGAGGGTTTTTTGGTGCAGATATGAAACACAATATTTTATTTTCAACAATTTTTGGAGCAGATTTACTTGTTTTATCTGATTTAATTTCAAGAGTTATTATTCCATCAGGAGCAGAACTCCCTGTTGGAATAGTTACATCTCTTATAGGAGGTTCTTTCTTTTTATATCTATTAATTTTTGCTAAAAAAAAGATTTGGTATTAGTCATTGACAAAAATTGACAAAACTTTTAAATATTAATATTATCATCATTAATAAAATTAAAATAAAAAAATGGATAAATTTTTAAAGCCAACCTTTTTCCTTGATTATGACAATCCAATTATAAAAAATAAAGTAAAAGAAATAACTTCTCATATTAATGATAACAAAAATAAAGCGATTAAATTGTTCTACTTTGTAAGAGACAAAATAAAATACAATCCTTACAGTCCATGGGAAAAACCAGAGGATTATAAAAGTAGTGTTATTCTTAAAAGAGGAGCTGGATACTGCATTCAAAAAGCTGTATTATTATGTTCAATGTTAAGATGTGCCAATATCCCTTGCAAATTAATATTTGTTGATATTAAAAATTATAAAGCTCCTGAAAAGTTAAAAAAACTTTTCGGAGACACTTACCATTATCATGGTTATTGCAGAATTTATCTTAATAATAAATGGGTTTCTGCTGCTCCAACATTTAATATAGAAATGTGTGAAAAATTCGGTTATACTCCAACTGAATTTAATGGTGAAAATGATGCATTGTTAAGTAAATATAATAAAGACAATGAGTTAACTTTTGAATACATAAATTATCGAGGAGAATTTGATGACCTTCCATTTGATTTAATAATGGATGGATTTAAAAAAGAACTTGGTGAAGAAATATTAAAAAGATGGATTAATTATTTGAATAATTTGAATAATAATAAAAACTAAGTTCTTATACTAAAATCATTTAACTATTTTTAAAATATTAATCATTCCTTC
>JALVYZ010000036.1 GCA_027037705.1 bacterium
CTTCTAACCATTTGGCACTCCTTTTATTTTTTTTGTAAGTGGAAACCTTGACCCGATTTGAGGGGATTGCGACCTAGCAAGCGCTTCTAGCGCTTTTTCTGCTTTTTCGGTGGAAACCTTGACCCGATTTGAGGGGATTGCGACAATAGCTGTGTCGCCATTTCCAGTTAGATGGTAACTAAGTGGAAACCTTGACCCGATTTGAGGGGATTGCGACTGTAACCTTCTAAAGACTCTACTAAACCATCAAACCTTGGTGGAAACCTTGACCCGATTTGAGGGGATTGCGACTCAAGTGATAGTTCATCAACAGATAGTTCGTCAGATAGTTCGTGGAAACCTTGACCCGATTTGAGGGGATTGCGACATTCCGTCCACTGTTCCAACCTCTTCTTCGTGCGTAGTGGAAACCTTGACCCGATTTGAGGGGATTGCGACAAAGAAGGCAGTATACCTTTACTTGTATAGATGTCTAAATTTGTGGAAACCTTGACCCGTTTTGAGGGGATTGCGACATTAGAAGTAGTTTTTGAATTTAGAAAAGAAGAAAGTAGTGGAAACCTTGACCCGTTTTGAGGGGATTGCGACATTATGCACTATTTTAATAGTGCACAGATGCAGTTAGTGGAAACCTTGACCCGTTTTGAGGGGATTGCGACTTCGTAACTGAAGTAGCAATCTAATGTTCCAGTGATAGGTGGAAACCTTGACCCGTTTTGAGGGGATTGCGACCGAATACGTCTCCATGTTGTTTTCAAACTCGACCCAGTGGAAACCTTGACCCGTTTTGAGGGGATTGCGACTAAATTTCTTGTTTATAACCAAAATCCTTAAAATATTCAGTGGAAACTTGACCCGATTTGAGGGGATTGCGACATGTCCAGCCATTCGTTTTGAGTTTGTTCATCAAAGTGGAAACCTTGACCCGATTTGAAGGGATTGCGACCTCAGTGCAGAACCTCATCAAACGATTAGGCATCATTTTCTGTGAAAACCTTGACCCGTTTTGAGGGGATTTTGTTATAATTTTAAAAAGGCTATTTATGGATACTTTTAAAGTCTTATCTCTTGATGGGGGTGGTGCAAGAGGATACTTAACTATTCTCATTTTAGAAAGAATAGAAAAGCAATTTCAAAAACATTTTAACGATAAAAAGCTAATAGGAGAAAGATTTGATTTAATTGTAGGTACTTCCACAGGAGGAATAATAGCCGCAGGTCTTGCAATAGGAAAGAGTGCAACTGAAATAAGAAATCTTTATGAAGAATTATTAAATGAAATATTTAAACAAACTTATAAAGGCTTTATAAAACCAAAATACAATCAAGAAACCTTAAAAAATGAACTTCAAAAAATTTTAAAAGATAAAACTTTTCAAGATGTAAAAACTCATTTATGTCTTACGAGTGTAGATGTAGCTACTTCAAAACCAAGACTTTTTAAAAGTCCTTATTTAAAA
>JALVYZ010000037.1 GCA_027037705.1 bacterium
CATCTACTTTTCATGAATTTAACTCTTGGTGGAAGCATCTTGATGATTATATCTCGATGGAGAAAAAATTATGGCAAAGAAATTTCAAAAGAGATAGCAAAATTTAATACATTTACAATTTCAATGACAATAACCACAGGAGTGGCTCCACTTCTTTTTATACAAGTTGTATATGGACAATTTTTTTATTCATCATCTGTAATTTTAGGCTGGAAATGGCTACTTGTCCTTGCAGCTATTGCTGCTGGCTACTATTTCTATTACTTGTACAAACTTGCACCAGATTACAAAGGTTTTGGATGGGGAGTTGCAGCAACAATATTACTACTATATGTAGCATTAATGCTTGCAACAAATACTTCATTATCAATGCAACCAGAAAAATGGTTGCAAATATATACCCATAAAATTTCAGCATTTGATGTAAAAGCATTGGTTCCAAGATTTTTACATATGATTCTTGCTGCAATTGCCTTTACAGGTGTATTTTTAATGGCTTATTCCAAACTGAGAAAATCTTTATCAAGTGAAGTAGCTGAAGCAATGTATGATTTTGGTAAAAACAGCTTTTTTGGAGCAACATTATTACAAATAATTGTTGGACCTTGGTTCTTCTTTGCTAATGGTCATGAAATTTATTCAAAAATTCTTTCCAACCCTGTTGGAATAATATTCTTAATTATTGGAATTGCAGCTGGATTATTAGGAGTTTACTTTGTTGCTGTTAAAGGTGAATCTGTAATGAAGTTATCTGTATTAATAATAATTGCTATGGTATCAATGGTAATAGTAAGAAGAGTAGTCGAAAATGCTTATTTTAGCAAATATTTTGATTATACAAAATTAAAAGTATCTCCTCAGTGGGATGTGTTTATTTTATTCTGCCTATTACTTGTAGGTTTATTAATTGTTCTATTTATCACTTTCAAAAAGAACTATTTTGAGTTAAAAAATAAAAAGGAGGCTATTGATGGCTAAAGTTTTAATTGTCTATACCACAAGGACAAAGAGGACAGAAAAAATTGCAAATGCAATTGCAGAAAAATTAAAAGAAAAAGGTCATGAAGTAGATTTAAAAAATTGTAAAGAAATTACAGATGCTGAACAACTTGAAACTTATGATTGTTTGATTTTTGGTAGTCCTACATATCATGGGAAAATTATGGGTCCTATGGAAACATTTTTATTCCTTGCAGAAAAAGCTAATTTAAGAGATAAAATAGGTGGTGCTTTTGGTTCCTATGGTTGGAGTGGAGAAGCTCCTCAGAGGATCCATGATACAATGGAAAATATTTTTGGAATGGTTATGCCAGCTAATCCATTAAAAGTTAAACAGAGTCAAAAACCTGAAAAATTTGTTGGAGATTTTGTTGAAGCTATAGCTTCAAAATTATAAACTTGAGGTTGAAAGGGATAATCCCTTTCAACCTTTATATTTTTAAAAAATTTTTCCTTCT
>JALVYZ010000038.1 GCA_027037705.1 bacterium
ACATTTTTATTTTACATATTTCTTTATATTTACATAAATTTTTATCTTTTTCAAATTGTATTGTTACATGAAATATTCTAAACTTTTCTTTCAAATCATGAACAATCTTTTTTATTAATTCATCGTGATCATTTTTATTAGGAGTTACTACATGAGCTGTTAGAGCTGCCTCTTTTGTGCTCATGTTCCATATATGTATATCATGGACTTCTTCAATCTCTTCAAAAGATTTAAGATAGTCAATTACATTTTTAATATCAATATGATTGGGCACAGAATCCATTGCCATTTTAAGTGAATCCTTCAATAATGACCATGCACTTAAAAGGATAAAAATTGAGATTGCCAAACTAATTAGTGGGTCAATTAACTTAAAATTTGTAAAATAGATAATTATTCCTGAAATAACAACACCCATTGAAAATAATGTATCAGTTGCCATATGAAGAAATGCTCCTTTAATGTTTAAATCCTCTTTACTACCTGAAAAAAAGAAAAGAGCTGTAACTCCATTAATAATAATTCCAATTCCAGCTACAATTATTACATATTCTCCATTTACATTAACTGGATGAATAAGTCTTCTAATTGATTCCCATATTATTCCTCCAACTGCTACAAATAAAATCACAGCATTGAACAGAGCTGCAAGAATTGATGATTTTTTCAAGCCATATGTGAATTTTTCTGTTGGTCTTTTTTTTGAAAGAAAAATTGCAATCCAGGCCACAACAAGTGATAATACATCACTTAAATTGTGGCCTGCATCAGCAATTAATGCAAGTGAATCTCCTATTATCCCATAAACAACTTCAACAATAACAAATATTATATTTAAAACAATACCAACAAAAAACGCCCTGTTGTAATCCTTTACTTCATGATGGTGATGTATGTGCTCTTCCATTTTGTGACTCGCAGTTCGTGATTAGTGATTCGTGGTTCGTGTTTTTAAATTTTTCATTAAACAACTCCCGACTCCGCACTCCAGACTCCCGACCATTATTTCCCCAACTAACCTTACATAGCCTATAGCCTCGTGCCTCTTGCCTAATTTATTTAAAACTCCAGCAATCAATGCAGACTTTTTTGCCATCTTCAACTTTAATATAATTTTCAGCTACTATATCCCCGCATTTTTCGCAAACTACAAGATTAAAGCAAGCTTTTCCTTTTGGGACTTTAAAATCAAATGGACCTTTAATAGTAAAAAGATTTTCAGGATTTGCATTAAATGGATTTTTAAAAATTGGTTTTGCAATATCTTGTGGGATTTCTGTTGGTTTAACGCCCTCTTTTCTCATTTTCACAAATGGAGATTGAAACGCTTTTTGCATAATTTCAGCTTTAATTGTTACCTGAACAGCTTTTTCATTTACCTTGTCAATTAACATAAATGAAAATTTACCTTTTGGTTCTTTTTTCATTAAGCCTTTACCAAAAGTACATCCAG
>JALVYZ010000039.1 GCA_027037705.1 bacterium
TCATTGAAATTGTAAATGTATTAAATTTTGCTATCTCTTTTGAAATTTCTTTGCCATAATTTTTTCTCCATCGAGATATAATCATCAAGATGCTTCCACCAAGAGTTAAATTCATGAAAAGTAGATGCAGAATTAAAGTAAACACTATGAAAAATACAAATAACCATCCTGGGCTTGGTAATGGTGCTATATCTGGTGCTGGTATATAATTTAAGAAACTATTCATTTTTACCCTCCTTTTCTCTTTCTTTTGCTAATTTTGCAAGATAAAATGCAAGAGCTTCTTTCTCTTTATCTGTGCCAACAAAAGGAGGCATTAAATTATTCCCGTCAAGAGAGTCAAGTATATCTAAATTATCATCAGGATCATCAGAAATTGAGCTAAATAGAGGTTTTGAGTTGAAATGATACCAGTCATGACAAATCATACATTCAGCTTTAAAAACAGCTTCTCCAATACTTAGCTTATCTTTTTTATTTAAAGGATTAGCCCACTTTACTTTTGAAAGTATTCCTTTTTCATTTAATTTTTCTACTTCGCTTACTAAAACACCTGTTGAATACATATAATCTCTAATTACAAATGGCTTTCTTGCTCTTTCTCTTGTAAATTCATAATATCCAAATGCAGCTTGTCCTAAAATAAGAAGAACGATTGCCACAATTATATTCATTCTCTTTGGAATGATAATTGTCCATATAAAGAGAACTATAAATGTTATTACCCCAAGAATAGCTGCATTTCTAAAAAACTCTGATAAAGTTTCATTTCCTCCTAAAAATTCGCCAGCTACATTTGCAGGAATAGCTTTTGCCCACCAATAAAAACCTATATAGGTTAAAATAATCCCAACAATACCAAAAATACCTGTAAATTTGCCAAAGGAAGCTTTAACATCCATATCTTTTACAAAACTTAAGATTAATGTTGCAAAAATAGCAGCAAGCATCAAACATACCCCAGTTCTTCCAACAAGAGATGGGAAATAGGTAGGATTGAAAAAACCATCCCAGAATTTGTGAGTTTTTATCCATTTTCCAGGTGTTAATTGAAAAGTGATAATACCATTAATAATTACTAAACTTAAGTATGCTCCAATAAAGTATAACCATGCAACAAAATTGTGGAATTTTGCCGAAACTTTATCCCATGTGTAGTAGTAGATTAAAATTGCTACTATTTCAAGCACAAAGAATATCCATTCAATTGCCCATCCCCAAACAAAATTGTGAATTAAAGCAGAAGTTCCTGCAGGATGGACGAGAGCAATTGAAAACCATATCCCAACTCCTGTAATTGCACCTATAATGGCAGAAACATAAAGTATTAATCCGCTGGTTCTTTTAACAAATTTCATTGCTTCAGGATTGTCTGAGTTCATTGCCTTTTTTTCAGCTAAAGCTGTATATAAACCCATTCCAACTGCAAAATGTGATATAAAAACATGAAAA
>JALVYZ010000040.1 GCA_027037705.1 bacterium
AATCTATTCCTGCAACATCTTCCATGTCCAAATTGTTTTGCAAGATTGTTAATTCTTATACTTCCACAAGAGGGACATTTTTTTATTGGTGTTCTATACATTGGAATCTGTATCGTATGCCCACAATCTAAACATCTTAAGATATTATTTTTAAAATGAATATTACCACCTTGAATAATTAATTCTTTTCCATTAATAATTGCATCTGCTAATTTTTTCCTTGCACTATCTATTAGTCTTGTAAATGTGGGTCTTGAAATTTCCATTTTTTTTGCTGCCTGTTCATGGTCTAATTTTTCATAATCAGCAAGTCTAATAGCTTCGAATTCATCAAGAGTTAAAAAGACTTTTTCTAATATATTAGATGGTATCCCTATAGGTTTAAAACCTGCTATTTCTGGTGGAGCATTAATTATTCTATTCTTTTTTGGTCTCATTTTTACCTCAATGTTATTATCGTATGTTCATTTATATTATAATGAACATATGTTCAAATGTCAATAGTTTTTTATTAAAATTAAAAAAATTGTTTGACATTTATTAGTTAATAGATTAGCACTTAAAACTAATATAAAAAGGAGGAAAAAATGAAAAAAATTTTATTACTAACTGTGTTTTCATGTATGTTAAGTGTAGTTTTATTACAAAATGCTAAAGCAATGAGTCTTCAAGATGCGATCCAATCAAAATGGATTAAAGCTAATTCTGAATTTCAAAACAATTTTTCGTCTGCTAATGGTATGTATATTAAGGCATATGTTTTTTATGATGATTCTTCTGACCCCTCTCTTGTTTATGGACCGGTACAATTTGATTTTTTAAATGAAAATCAAGTGTACGATATTCTTGTAAATCAATTAAATTGGATTCGTATTCAACAATTTCCATATCTTGATATTTATTACTTTCCTGGTTCCTCAAATTCAACAGATTTAATATTGTTAATCTATTATAAAAATGGATTAGCTCATCAAGCTATTATGTTAAATGGAACATTACCATAAAGATAGGAGAGAAGTAAGTTCTCTCCTTTACTTTTTGATAAAGGTAATTAAAAATGAAAAAGATTATTTTAATTATCTTTTACATCTTTTCTATAAAAAGTCTTTTAGCTTCCAATTTATATCATCATTATTTATCCTATAAAAAATTTTTTATTAAAAATAAATTTTCATCATTATCAACTGACAGAGTTGCAGGGATAAATTATTTAAATAAATTGAGAGCATATGTTAACTTAAATTCATTACATGAAAATTATAAATTAGACAATATGGCTCAGAATCATGCAAATTATCTTATTCTTAATAATGAATTTTCACATCTTGAAGATAGTAATAAGGAAGGATTTACAGGAAATTCCCCTCTTGAGCGTGCTCAATATGTTGGATATTCAAGTTTTTATATTGTAGAAAATATATATGCTGGAAATAATAATATTATTGAGTCTAT
>JALVYZ010000041.1 GCA_027037705.1 bacterium
GAGTCCCCCGTTCCCGGTGATTGCGACGAAGCGCTGGAGCTCTATTGTGTCCTCAATCGGGTAGAGGGGATGTCGCCCGGGCTCTGGCGGGACGGGAACTATCTGAAAACGGGAGATTTTTCAACTGAAGCGGGCTATCTCTGCCTGGAACAGGATTTGGGAAAGGAGAGTGCCGTGACGATTTTTATGGTTTCATCGGGGAGAAACTATGCGCCGCTCTACCAGAAAGCGGGCCTGGTCGGGCAGCGGCTCTATCTGGCCGCGACGGTGCAGGGGATCGGAGCCAGCGGGATCGGGGCGTACTACGACGATGAGGTTCGGGAGTTTCTGGGCACGCAGGGCAAGATCCTCTACGCGTTCGCTCTCGGACGTTGAAAAAAACAGCCGTTTCCCGGGGGATGGGAATGAATCGATAGGCAGTAAAAAGTATTTGGGGAAACGATCTGTTTACAAGGAGATTTGTATTATGATTTCGGGAAGTACCAAAACGAAGTGGTGACCCCTAGGAGACTCGAACTCCTGTGGCCAGGATGAAAACCTGGAATCCTAACCGCTAGATGAAGGGGCCGGTTGCTGTGTTTTGGTAGGCGCAATTATATAGGCGAGATGCTTATATAATTCTTAAATTATCTCAAAATGGAGAAAAAAATGAAAAATATTTTTTCGATCGTCGTTCTCGCGGTTTTCGGAGCGATTTTGAGCGGATGTTCTCAACCGAAGGCGGTTCCGCAGGAGGGGATCTTCGTCGTCTGGAAAAGCCCCGTGATGAAATACGCGGACCAGGGTTTCCTCTATCATGAAAAAGGCCGACTCCGCCTGGAGATCTATGCGAGCGGACAGCCGGCTCTGAAACTGACGGTCACTTCCGCACAGGTCTGCAGCGGAGCGCTCTGTATGAGCGCGAAAGAGTTCAACCGCCGTTACCTCAGCGCCGACTATCCCGCAGATACCCTCCAGAAGATTTTGGAGGGTCGGCCGATCTTTTCGGGAGAGGGTCGGAGCGAAACGCAGGCGGGATTTACACAGAAGATCGAAAAAAAAGGGCACTACGCCATCGACTATTCCGTCTTAAACGGATCGATAGTTTTTCGCGATACAATCAACCGTATTGTGATCAAAATCCAAAAAGAGAGTGCCTGAAACGTATGCAGAAAAAATATGTGGGAGCGCATGTCAGTGCCTCGGGAGGGGTCGAAAACGCTCCGCTCAACGCAGAGAAGATCGGAGCCAAGGCCTTCGCGCTCTTTACCAAGAACCAGCGGCAGTGGAAAGCCAAACCATTGAGCGACGAGAGTGTCGAAGCCTTTCGGGAAAACCTCGAGCGTTCGGGGATCGCCCCCCGACACGTCCTGCCTCACGACAGTTATCTAATCAACCTGGGGGCTCCCGACGAAGAGAAGCTCGAAAAGTCCCGCGATGCTTTCATCGACGAGCTGAAGCGCTGTGAAA
>JALVYZ010000042.1 GCA_027037705.1 bacterium
TCTTAATAAAAGAGTGCAATATCACTATTTTTTGTCCTTTTTGATAGCAAAATATACTTCTTCCTATACCTTCTTTACCTTTTGCCCTTATTTCTAAAAGTCCATTATCCAAATGCTTAATATAAGGTTCTCCTATAGCAGGACCAAGTTCTTGTATAAGCTCAAAAATATGTAACAACTTTGCTAAAATTTTTGGTGGAAACTTTAAAGTTTCTTTTTCTACTTTTTCGTTAAAAAATAATATTTGCCATTTCATAATGCTATGTTATCAAAAATGATAACTTATTGCAAACAATTACTTAACATAATTTTTTTACTATACAAAATGATATCGTATTGCATATCCAAATAAACTGAGAAGTAGTATAAAAATGAGTTTTTAAACTATAAATCCGATACAATTTAAGTATAATATAGTATAATTTTAGTATAAATAGTGTCTAAATTTAGTATAATGAGGTATATAAAATCGGCATAAAAAAGTAGTATAAATTTTGTTTCAAAAAATGACGAAATTCACTCCCCTATTATAATAAATTAATAATTAAATTACTAGGAGCACTTGTATGGAAGACTACAAATACTCAACAATTGAAGAAATTATCAAAAAAAATTCTCACCTAAAAAATGAAGAACTTGCAAAAAAAATTGGAAAAAGTATCTCTTGGGTAAAAGCCTTTAAAGCCTTTATGAGAGCTGAAGACAAAGAAAAATATAGAGATACAAAAAATCCAATTTATAAAGCAATTTATAACATTTGGATTAAAGACCCAAAAGCTCAAAAAAAAGAAGAAGAAAAAAATTTGATAAAAAAACTACAACAAAAATTAGAAGAGTGTGAAGACCTGCTGGAAGACTATGAAAATGATTTTTTTGAGTGCAGTGACAAATACAAAGAACTTAAAGAAAAATATGACTATCTCTTAAAAAACCTTGAAAAAGAAAAAGAAAAAATTGAAACTAAATTAAAAGAAAAATATTCACATCTTGTAGAAGAATGGGTTGAAGCAAAACACCAGTTAGAACAAGAAAAACTTGAATACTATGGAATGAAGAACGAATATTACCAAGATTACCGAAAATTAACATTGACTATTAAAGTATTGACAATTATTAGTGGAATAGAATTTATTATATGCTTATTTAAATTTACTCATTAAAAGCCATTTAGAGCGTTTTTACCCCCTTTAGGCTATCTTACCCCTTAAAATTCTCTCGCGTGGCTCAGAGGGGCTGGAAAGGGCATAAAATGAGCTATTTTTTTATAAGGGGTAATCTTAACTCAAAAAAGTAGCTTTAAAGAGAGACTAAAAAAAGACTTTCTTTAATCCAAAGACTTTCAATGTAATCCAAGAGCTTTTGGAAAATAATTCTCAAAATAGAGTTACGAAGTTAAGAAAAAGGGTCAAAGTCTCTATAAAGTCTCTTTGCTAAATAAAAGATACTTACCTTCTCTTAGTAGTAGTTTTATTTTTTCTTGAAATGTTAGTCCAAAAGCGTTAGCTTTTGGCTCACCTATTGGATAAACTTTTCAAAAGCTATTTACTTACGAATATTATATTAATATACTTACTTTACGCGCGCGCGCGCGCGCGTGTATAGTGTCTTATATAATATCTTGTAATATGTAATATGTTGGGGCTCAAAAAGTCCGAAATTTCGGGTTTTTTTTATTTTAACTATGACATTTTCAGGGTAAACTATGACATTTTCAGGGTAAACTATGACATTTTCAGGGTGTGAACTATGACATTTTCAGGGTAAACTATGACATTTTCAGGGTAAACTATGACATATAACTATGTCTGTCTTGACAGAATATCATTTTTAATCTATAATTCTTTTAAAAAAAGAGAGGAAATGGCAAAATTCATTGAAGTTAATGGAAATTTAAAAGTCAGAAAAGCTGATTTAATAGTTAGAGCAAGATATAAATTAAATCCTTTAAGTTTAAAATTTATAACCACACTTATTGCAGGACTTAAAAGAAGTGATGATATCAATGAAATTTATCAATTTAGAGTAAAAGATTTTAAAGAACTTACAAAATTAAAAAGAAAAGATTTATATTGGGCTGTAAAAGAAGCTCTAAAAGAACTTTTAGAAAAGCCTATTTATATACCAAAAGGTAAAACACCAGATGATAATAGCTTTTTAATGCTTAATTGGGTAGCAAGTGCAGAATATAAAGAAGGAGAAGGAATAGTTGAGTTTGAAATAAGTAATAAATTAAGACCATACCTTTTAGAAGCAAAAGAAAAATTTTTAAAATATAAACTTGAAAATATTCTACCACTTAAAAGTGGATATTCAATTAGAATGTATGAGATCTTAAAAGATTGGCTTGAACTTAATAGCAGATATGGAAATAAAGCTGAAAAAATTATTAAAGTAGATGAATTAAGAGAAATACTTGAAATACCAAGAAGTTACCAATATGGAGATATAAAAAGAAGAATAATTGAAAAATCTAAAAAAGAACTAATAGAACACACAGACATAATATTTGACTATGAAGAAATAAAAACAGGTAGAAAAGTGACTCATATAAAATTTATCATTCAACCAAATCCAAAAAAGAGCTTGCAGGAAAAGAAAAAAGCTCAAAATTATGATTTAAAAAGCCTAAAACACTTTGTATCTCTCTTAAGAAAGAATTATAGCGGAAATTATAGAACATTTGGATATAAAACAATAGATAACAAAATTTATTGGCTAAAAATAAGTGGTGATGGTTTAATATATGGCACAGGAGAACACGGACTAAAAGATTTTAATTCTCTTGAAAGTGAAAAAATTTATAAAATCTGGTATGAAATTGCAAAAGAAAATGAAGAATATTATGAACTACTAAAAAATGGTCTTGATTTTGAAGATGTTTATAAAAGAGATGCTGACTTTAGATTAAGTTTTAAGAAAATAATTGAGGAACTAAAAGAAAAAGGGAAAATATGAGTAAATTAGATAAACAAAAAGAAAAAGTCTCAAATTATAGACTTATTTGGGGTTTAACTCTGACAGCTCTTTTTGGAATGATAGCATTTATATTCAATTCATTTGATAAATTACCTTTAGTCAAGCAATATTTGGTAACTTTTGGATTTGTTGCTATAATCGTTATAGTCTTATATTTGAGTTGGAAACTCAAAAAAGAAACTGATAAATTGGAGGATTTAGAATGAATGGGATACTATTAGGAATAGTTGGAGGATTAATTGCATTAATAGGAATTATTGTAATTTTTAATCAAGAGAAACATTCTGCAGAACATAAAAAATAATTTTTTTTGTTAAATTTACTTAACATAATATATTTACTATATAATAAGATATCATATTGCATATCCAAACATAATGAAGAATATAGTATAAAAACAAACTTTTAAATATTGAACTCTATATAATTTAGGTATAATCTAGTATGATTTTAGTATAAGCAATGGCAAAATTTAGTATAATAGGGTATATAAAATCTGTATAAAAAAGTAGTATAAATTTTGTTTCAAAAAATGATGAATTTCATTTCCCCATATTATATATAAAATATTATTACTAGGAGAACTTGTATGGAAGACTACAAATACTCAACAATTGAAGAAATTATCAAAAAAAATTCCCACCTAAAAAATGAAGAACTTGCAAAAAAAATTGGTAAAAGTATCTCTTGGGTAAAAGCCTTTAAGGCTTTTATGAGAGCTGAAAACAAAGAAAAATATAAAGATACAAAAAATCCTATTTACAAAGCAATCTATAATATTTGGATTAAAGACCCAAAAGCTCAAAAAAAAGAAGAAGAAAAAAACTTGTTAAAAAAACTACAACAAGAATTAGGAGAATGTAAAAAACTGCTGAAATACTATGAAAATGATTTTTCTGAATGCAAAGACCAATACAAAAAACTAAAAAAAGACTATGACTATCTTTTGAAAAACTTTGAGAAAGAAAAAGAAAAAATTGAAAATAAATTAAAAGAAAAATACTCATATGTTGGAAAAGAATGGCTTAAAGCAAAAAACGAATTAGAAGAGGAAAAACTCAAATATTATGCAATGAGAGATGAATATTATGAAAACGAAAGAAATTTAAAATTGACTATTAAAACGTTGATAATTATTATCGTATTGGAAACTATTATGTGTATTTTTAAACATTAAAAGCTATTTAAAGCCATTTAGAGCCATTTTAACCCTTTTAGGCTATCTTACCCCTTAAAAACCTCTCGCGTGGCTCAGAGGGGCTGGAAAGGGCATAAAATGAGCTATTTTTTTATAAGGGGTAATCTTAGCTCAAAAAAGTAACTTTAAAGAGAGACTAAAAAAAGACTTTCCTTAATCCAAAGACTTTCAATGTAATCCAAGAGCTTTTGGAAAATAATTCTCAAAATAGAGTTACGAAGTTAAGAAAAAGGGTCAAAGCCTTATAAAGTTTCTTTTCTCAATAAAAGATACTTACCTTCCCTTAGCAGTAGTTTTATTTTTTCTTGAAATGTTAGTCCAAGACCGGTAGGTCTTGGTTCACCTATTGATTACTCTTTATTAAATCAGATGTTAGTCCACGAGCGTTAGCGAGTGGTTCACCTATTGGATAAAATTTTCAAAAGCTATTTACTTACGTATATTATATTAATACACTTACTTTACGCGCGCGTGTATAGTGTCTTATATAATATCTTGTAATATGTAATATGTTGGGGCTCAAAAAGCCCGAAATTTCGGGTTTTTATTGATTTAATTATGACATTTTCAGGGTGAACTATGACATTTTCAGGGTGAACTATGACATTTTCAGGGTGTGAACTATGACATTTTCAGGGTGAACTATGACATTTTCAGGGTGAACTATGACATTTAACTATGTCTGTCTTGACTGAACATCATTTTTAATCTATAATTCTTTTAAAAAAAGAGAGGAAATGGCAAAATTCATTGAAGTTAATGGAAATTTAAAAGTCAGAAAAGCTGATTTAATAGTTAGAGCAAGATATAAATTAAATCCTCTAAGTTTAAAATTTATAACCACACTTATTGCAGGACTTAAAAGAAGTGATGATATCAATGAAATTTATCAATTTAGAGTAAAAGATTTTAAAGAACTTACAAAATTAAAAAGAAAAGATTTATATTGGGCTG